>JANXSI010000213.1 GCA_025352765.1 Devosia sp.
GTTCATCGAACGCAACGACCTCCTGCGCTCGATCATGGAGTGGATCGCCGACCGCTTTGCCGATGCTCCCGAGGGCGATACCTCGATCGCCTGGGAAGACGGCGAGGAGCACGACGAGGAAGCTGGCCCGACGACGGTCCAGGGGGCGCCGGGTCGCTGATCTTGCCGCGACTTTCTGCCGTGCTCTTGGCTTACCCCTCATCCGTCTCGGGCTTCGCCCGATCCACCTTCTCCCACAAGGGGAGAAGGGAGTCCCGACTGCGATGCTCGTGGGAGAAGGTGCGCAGACAGAAGATGAGAACTATGTCTTCGCCGGTGCCCGCAGATCCGCGGTCCATTCACCTGACGCCATGGCGCCCGCTTCGTGGCCGGGTTCGCGGAAGGCTTCCTTGAGGGCGGCGTCGGTCCAGGCCTGCATGGCGGGGAGTGCCAGCAGCCGGTCGACATAGGCGCGGGCACGGTCGCCGAGCGGCAGGCCGTAGGTCTGGACCCGATAGGCGACGGGGCAGAAGAAGGCGTCGACCGCGGTGAACTCCCGGCCGGCGAGGAACGGGCCGCCGAAGCGGTCGAGGCCGTCGCCCCAAAGCTCCTCGAGCCGTGCCAGGTCGCGCTTCACGCCGTCGGTGAGGCTGTGCAGTTTTACCCTGATGCCGACATTCATGCCGCAGGCGTTGCGCAGGCTGGAGAACCCCGCGTGCATTTCGGCGGTGGCGGAGCGGGCCCAGTCGCGGGCGTGCTGTTCGGCGGGCCAGACGCTGCGGTGGCGGTCGGCCAGATATTCGACGATGCCCAGCGATTCCCAGGCCGTCCAGTCGCCATCGACCAGCACCGGGACGAGGCCGGTCGGCGAGAACTTGCGGAATTCGGGGTAGGAGGGGCGGTCGGCCGGAAAGGGGTGGAGCCGCTCCTCGAACGGGATGCCGAGCGTCTTGAGCAGGACCCAGGGACGCAGCGACCAGGACGAGTAGTTCTTGTTGGCGATGTGAAGGACGTACATGACGTTTCCCCGTATTGCTCGGTCCGAACGGTCCGCAACAGGCTCGCTCGTCAACCGCTAGAACTCCGGCAGTATGGCGCGGAGGCGATGGAGCGCGATGCGCTCGATCTGGGTGCAGGCGGCTTCGATTTCGTTGTGGCGGGTGTTGCCGAGGCGGATGCGCATGGCCTCGAGGATCATCGCCTTGGTGTTGTCGCGGGCGGCGATAACGAACGGGAAGCCGAACTTGGCGAGGTAGGCGGCGTTGAGCTCGGAGAACTGGCCGCGCTCGTGGTCGGTCAGCGCATCGAGGCCGGCTGAGGCCTGTTCGGCGGTCGAGGCTTCAGTTAATCGCCGGGCGGCGGCGAGCTTGCCGGCGAGATCGGGGTGCGCGGTGATCACGCCCATGCGCTCGTCGTCGCTCGCCATGCGAAATTGCGTCCGGAGCGCGAAGTGGAGGCCCGACGCGGTGTCGTTAGCTGGGCCGAGCTCGCCGTCGAAGGCGCGTTCGGCGATCCAGGGGGAATGCTCGAAGACTCCGCCGAAATGACCGACGAACTGGGTGCGGTCCATTTCGGACGGCACGAGGCCGGGCGCCTCGTAGGGATGATGCTGGGCCCAGTGGCGGGCGATGTCGATGCGGCGGGCGATCCAGACTCTTTCCTTGGCCTGGATGTAGTCGATGAAGCGTTTGAGGCCGGCGAAGCGTCCCGGCATGCCGACGAGCCGGTTGTGCAGCCCGATCGACATCATCTTGGGGGCACCCTGGCGGCCTTCCTCGTAGAGGACATCAAAACTGTCCTTGAGGAACTGGAAATAGGCTTCGCCATTCTGAAAACCCGATGCGGTGACGAAGCGCATGTCGTTGGCGGCGAGGGTGTAGGGGATGACGAGCTGCGCCCGGCCCTTGTGCGGCCGCCAGTAGGGTAAATCGTCATCATAGGTGTCCGACACGTACTCGAAGCCGCCTTCTTCGCTGACGAGATCGACGGTGTTGAGCGAGGAGCGGCCGGTGTACCAGCCATAGGGGCGCTCGCCGGTGGCGATGGTGTGGAGTTTGATGGCTTCCGCGATCTGCTGGCGCTCGGTCTCGAGCGGCATGTCCTTGTGCTCGACCCATTTGTAGCCGTGGCTGGCGATCTCCCAGCCGGCCTCCTGCATGGCGTAGAGCTGCTGCGGCGCGCGCATCAGGGCGGTCGCCACGCCATAGACGGTGACGAGGACATTCTGGCTGGTGAACAGGCGGTGCAGCCGCCAGAAGCCGGCGCGGGCGCCGTATTCATACATCGACTCGACGTTCCAGTGGCGCTTGTCGGGCCAGGGGGCGGCGCCGATGACGTCGACGAGGAAGGCTTCCGAGGCCGCATCGCCATGCAGGATGTTGTTTTCGCCGCCTTCTTCGTAGTTGACGACGATCTGCACGGCGACATAGGCGCCGCCCGGCCATTTCGCGTCGGGCGGGGTGCGGCCGTAGCCGAGCATGTTGCGGGGGTAGCGCATCGGGAAACTCCGGTTCGGCCGATTATGCGCAGCAGAGGCCGGGGCACAAGCGGCGACAAAGTGGACCAATTGGTAAAAAACTTGTCCCCCACCCCTTGGAATGTGACAGATTTTTTCTGATAGTCGGCGCCACTGCAGCAGAAAGGGATACGAATGGCGGGGCCACCGCGCCTGACGACCCACGTCCTCGATACCATGAGCGGCAAGCCAGCCGCCGGCATGCGTTTCGATCTCCTGATGCTGCATGGCGACCACAGTCACCATCTGCTGACCTCCATCACCAATGAGGACGGTCGCGCCGACAAGCCGCTGCTCGATGGCGACCATTTTCATCTCGGCGGCTACGAGCTGGTGTTTTACGTCGGCGCGTATTTCCAGGGGATCGGGGTCGACCTGCAGACGCCGTTCCTCGATCTGGTGCCCATCCGCTTCATGATGACCGAACAGGCGCATTACCACGTGCCGCTGCTGATCTCGCCCTACGGCTATTCGACGTATCGGGGGAGTTGATGGCGAGTTCCAGCAACACCCTCCGGTTCATCCTCAACGACGAGGACATTGCGCTAACGGACCTGAGCGCCACCGAGACGCTGCTTGACTATCTGCGGCTGACCAAGCGGCTGCGCGGCTCCAAGGAAGGCTGTGCCGAAGGCGACTGCGGGGCGTGTACGGTGCTGGTCGGCCGGCTCGGCCCGGATGGGCTGAGCTACAAGACGATCAATGCGTGCATCGCCTTTGTCGGTTCGCTGCACGGTACGCATGTGGTGACTATCGAGCATTTGTCGCCGGCGGGAGGACCGCTGCATCCGGTGCAGCAGGCGATGGTGGATTTTCACGGCAGCCAATGCGGCTTCTGCACGCCGGGCATCGTGATGTCGCTCTATGGACTGTGGATGGCCGATCCGAAGCCGTCCGTCGACGGCATCGAGACGGCGCTGCAGGGCAATCTCTGCCGCTGTACCGGCTATGCGCCGATCGTGCGGGCTGGGCTGGCGATGTCGAGTTATGGCGCGGCGGCGGCCGATCCGCTGGTGGTGCATCGCGAGGCGATGAAGGCGCGGCTCGTGGCGCTGAACGATGGGACGACGGTCGAGATCGGCGAGGGCAAGAACCGCATCATCGTGCCGGCGACGGTCAACGATCTGGCGGCGATCTATGCGGCGAACCCCAGCGCGACGCTGGTCAGCGGCGCCACGGATGTGGGGCTGTGGATCACCAAATTCATGCGTGACGTGGGGCCGATGATCTATATCGGGCACCTTGAAGAACTGCATTCCATCGTCGAGACCGCCGGCATGCTGACGCTGGGCGCCGGGGTCACCTATACCGAGGCGCGGGCGCCGATCGTGCGGCATTTTCCCGAGCTCGCCGAACTCTGGGACCGCATCGGCGGCGGGCAGGTGCGCAACGCCGGAACGCTGGGCGCCAACATCGCCAATGGCTCGCCGATCGGCGATACGCCGCCGCCGTTCATTGCGCTCGGCGCCCACATCATTTTACGCCGCGGCAACGAGCGGCGCGAGGTCAAGCTGCGCGACTTCTTCATCGCCTATGGCAAGCAGGACCGGCAGCCAGGCGAGTTCGTCGAGAGCATCAAAATCCCGTATCTTCCGGATGGCGAAAAGCTCGCCTGCTACAAGATCACCAAGCGCAAAGATGAAGATATTTCGGCGCTGTGCGGCGCATTCCGGGTGTTCATCAACGACCTCGGCCAGGTCGGGATGATCCGCATCGCCTTCGGCGGCATGGCAGCGACGCCCAAGCGCGCGCTGGCAGTTGAAGAGGCGCTGCTCGGCAAGCCCTGGACCGCGGAGACGATCGAAGCGGCACTGCCGGCTTTCGCGGCCGACTACCAGCCGATCAGCGACATGCGGGCCAGCAAGGACTACCGGCTGCTCGCGGCGCAGAATTTGCTGCGGCGCTTCCATCTCGAAACGACTGGCGCGGTCGAACGGCTAAGCCGGGAGGTGGCATGATGGGATTGTGTTGGAGCATCGACACTGGTTTCACCCTCCCCCTCGCGGGGAGGGTAGCGGAGCTCGGAGCAACGCGACCTAGCGGAGCTGGGGTGGGGGGAGACGCACCCCATGACCAGCACGCGACGCCCCCCCACCCAGCTGCGCTAGGCCTTCGGCCAAGCTGCGCTACCTCCCCCGCGACGGGGGGAGGTGAAGAGTGAACAAGGTCGACATCATCACGCCTGCAACCCAGGGCGGCCGGCTGCACACGTCGACCCCGCATGATTCCGCCATCAAGCAGGTGGCGGGGCGGGCAGACTATGTGGATGACCTGGTTGAGCCCGAGGGCACGCTCCACGCCTATCTGGGCTTGTCGACGCGGGCGCATGCGGAGATTGCCTCGATCGATCTCGACGCGGTGCGCGCGGCGCCGGGCGTCGTCGGCGTGCTGACGGCAGAGGACGTGCCGGCCGAAAACGACATCAGTTCGGTCCATAAGCACGACGAGCCGGTGTTCGTCGAGCGGCTGGTGAGCTATTGGGGCCAGCCGCTGTTCGCGGTGGTGGCGACGACGCGCGATGCGGCGCGGCGCGCGGCCAAGCTGGTCAAGATCGAGTATCGCGATTTACCGCACGCGACCGATGTCGGCGCGGCGCTCAAGGCGGGCGGCACGCTGGTCACCGAACCGCTGAAGCTCGAACGCGGCGACGTGGATGCGAGGCTTGCCGCCTCGCCGCTCCGTGCCAAGGGCAAGGTGACGATCGGCGGGCAGGAGCATTTCTATCTCGAGAGCCAGATCGCCCTCGCCATTCCGGGCGAAGACGACGAGATGCTGCTGCAGGTCTCGACGCAGCACCCGACCGAGATCCAGGTGATGGTGGCGCAGGTGCTGGGCATTCCGCATGCGGCGGTCACCGTCAACATGCGGCGCATGGGCGGCGGCTTCGGCGGCAAGGAAACGCAGGGCAATCTGTTCGCCGTGGTGGCGGCGATCGCGGCGCGGAAATACCGCAAGGCGGTGAAGATCCGCCCCGACCGCGACGACGATTTCTCGATCACCGGCAAGCGCCACGACTTCGTCGTCGACTATGACGTCGGCTATACAGCCGAGGGCAAGATCCAGGCGGTGGCGGCGACGTTTGCGGCACGCGCCGGGTTCTCAGCGGACCTCTCAGGGCCGGTAACCGACCGGGCGCTATTTCATGCCGACAATGCCTACTGGTACCCGGCGGCGCGGTTCAATTCGCTGCCGCTCAAGACCAACACGGTGTCGAACACGGCGTTTCGCGGCTTCGGCGGCCCGCAGGGGCTGATCGCCTGCGAGCGCTGGATCGAGCACATCGCCTATGCGCTGGGCAAGGACCCGCTCGAGATCCGCAAGGCCAATTTCTACGGCACCGATACGGACAACGTCACGCCCTATCACCAGACGGTCGAGGACAATGTGGTCCGCCGCGTGGTGGAGGATCTGGAACTCAGTTCGGATTACCAGCGGCGGCGGCAGGAGGTGCTGGCATTCAATGCGTCGCACAAGATCCTCAAGAAGGGGATCGCGCTGACGCCCGTAAAATTCGGGATTTCGTTCACGGCGACCTGGCACAACCAGGCCGGCGCGCTGGTGCATGTCTATCGCGATGGCTCGATCCATCTGAGCCATGGCGGCACCGAAATGGGACAGGGGCTTCACACCAAGGTGGCGCAGGTTGTGGCCGAGGCGTTCGGCGTGCCGCTGGAGGCCGTCAAGATCACTGCCAGCAACACCGGCAAGGTGCCCAACACGTCTGCAACGGCAGCATCGTCGGGCACCGATCTCAACGGCGCGGCAGCGCTGAACGCGGCCGAGCAGATAAAGGCGCGGATGGCGATCCATGCGGCAAAGGCCTGGTCGGACGATCCGAACGCGCCGGTCGACCTCAAGGACGTGCAGTGGGAGTTCGGCGGGCTCCGCGTCGGCAAGCAACTGGTCGAGTTCAAGATGCTGGCGGAGTCATGCTGGATGAACCGGGTGCAGCTTTCGGCCGCCGGGTTTTACTCGACGCCAAAGATCCACTGGGACCGGGCGAGCGGGCGTGGACGGCCGTTCTACTATTTTGCCTACGGCGCGGCGTGCACCGAGGTGACGATCGATACGCTGACCGGCGAGTACCAGATCGATCGGGCCGATGTGCTCGAGGACGTCGGCCGCTCACTCAATCCGGCGCTCGACATCGGGCAGGTCGAGGGTGGCTTCATCCAGGGGGTGGGCTGGCTCACGACGGAAGAACTGGTCTGGGACGACAAGGGGCAGCTTCGCACGCACGCGCCGTCGACCTACAAGATCCCGCTGGCGTCGGACGTGCCGCGCAATTTCACGGTGCGACTGGCCGACTGGTCGGTCAACAAGGAGCCGGCGATCGGACGATCAAAGGCCGTTGGCGAACCGCCGATCTGCCTTGCGATGTCGGCGGTCGAGGCGCTGTCGATGGCGGTGGCGTCGGTCGCGGACTATCGCGTGGCGCCGAACCTCGACATGCCGGTAACGCCCGAGAGGGTGCTGATGGGCGTCGAGCGGATGCGGCGGGAGGGGGCGTGATGCGCTCTATCGAGGTCCGCAGGTTCCTCGTCTCCCACTCCGACGCCATCGTCGCTGAGCTTACCGCCGTAAGCGGGTCATCCCCCCGGGCGGCGGGGACGTTCATGGTCATTGCGCCCGATGCGCTCATCGGGACCATCGGCGGTGGGGCACTCGAATACATGGTGATCGCCCGGGCGCGGCAGGCGTTGCGGGATGGAGTGCTGCCGGGGGAGCTCGACGTGCCGCTTGGGCCCGAGATCGGGCAATGCTGTGGCGGGCGGGTGAATGTCACGCTGACGGTGCTGACGGCGGAGTTGGCGGCCGGTCTGGTCCAGCGGCTTAAAGCGGATGAGGCGAAGCTGCCGCATGTCTATCTGTTCGGCTCGGGGCATGTGGGCAAGGCCCTCGCGAAGGCGCTGGCGGCGCTGCCGCTGAGCGTGCATGTGATCGACACCCGGCCCGACGAACTCCACGATTTGCCGGACACTGTCGAGGCGCGGGCCGTGCCGATGCCGGAGGCGGTGGTGCGGTCGGCTCCCGCGGGCAGTGCCTTCGTCATACTGACGCACGACCATGCGCTCGATTTCCTGATCGCGGCCGAGGCGCTGAAGCGGGCCGATGCGCTCTATGTCGGCATGGTCGGCTCGAAGACCAAGCGCGCGAAGTTTTCGTGCTGGTATCTCGAAGAGGGGGGCGATCGCGACGCGCTGCGGCGACTTGTCCTGCCGATCGGGTCGTTCGGGCTGGTGGATAAACGCCCGGAGGTGATCGCGGCTCTGGCGGCGGCCGAAATTATGGTCCACATTGGGCGCGGGGAAGCTTCAATCGTGCGTGTGCCGGATTCCGACTCTGTCGTGGGAGCCGCCGTTGACTGACATCCCGCCGCGCCTCAGCCTTCGTGGCATCACCAAGCGCTTTCCGGGCGTCCTCGCCAACGACAATGTGTCGTTCGAGGTGAAGCCGGGCGAAATCCACGCGCTCCTGGGCGAGAACGGCGCCGGCAAGTCAACGCTGGTCAAGATGATCTACGGGATCATGCAGCCCGATGCCGGCGAGATCGTGTGGAACGGCGAACGGGTGACTGTGCAGAACCCCAAGGCGGCGCGAAAGCTCGGCATCGGCATGGTGTTCCAGCATTTCTCGCTGTTCGACGCGCTGACGGTGCTCGAGAACATTGCGCTCGG
>JANXSI010000255.1 GCA_025352765.1 Devosia sp.
CACCTTCAGCCTTACCGAAGAACAGGCAAGGTTCATCGACGCCCTGGTCGAGGCGGGCGGCTACGTCTCCGGCAGCGAGGTGGTCCGCGAGGGGCTGCGCGGTCTGCAGGAAAACGACGCCGCGATTGAGCGTTGGCTCCAAGAAGAGGTGTTGCCTACTGTCGCGGAGATGGACGCTCACCCGGAGCGCCTGATTCCGATCGACGAAGCGTTTGATCGGATCGAAACCAAGCTTCGTGCACGGATCAAGGCCGCGGAATGACCCGGCGGCCGGTCTTCTTGGCCCCCAGGGCAGAAGCAGATCTCGATCGCATTGCCATTTGGATCGCGGAGCAGGGCGCCCCCGTCGCGGCGCTCGACTATGTTGGCCGAATACGGCGATCTCTCTCCAGTCTTGATCAAATCCCCGAGCGGGGTACCGACTACGGGCGAATTCGTTCCGGTCTGAGAGTGATCGCCTTCGAGCGGCGCATAACAATCGCGATCCTCGTCCGGCAGGACCGGGTCGAGATCGAGCGCGTTTTCTATGCCGGTCAGGCCTGGAGAAAAGCGCTCAAGTTGCCGGAACACTAAACCGCCCGCAGCAGCGCGTGCTTCTTTTTGCTGGCGCTGAGCTTCAGCACACCCTCGGGGAGCAGGCTTGCGTCGGTCAGTGTCAGGCGTTCGTCGCTGACGGGCTGATCGTTGAGCCGCACGGCGCCGCCCTGGATCAACCGCCGGGCTTCTCCGTTCGAGGCGGCAAGACCCGCCAGCACGAGGGCCGGCAGAATACCGATACCGGCGGCAAGCTGGGACTTTTGCACGTCGACCGTCGGTAGCGACAGGTCCAGCGCCCCCTGTTCGAACGTCGCGCGCGCCGTCTCGGCCGATTGCTCGGCGGCTTCGCGGCCATGCACGATTGCCGTCGCTTCGGTAGCGAGGATCTTCTTTGCCTCGTTGAGCTCGTTGCCGCCGAGTGCCGCAAGCCGGGCGATCTCGTCGAGCGGCAGGCGGGTGAATATCTTCAGCCATTTCTCGACATCGGCGTCTTCGGCGTTCCGGAAATACTGCCAGAAGTCGTACGGGCTGAAGAGGTCGCCATTGAGCCAGACGGCCCCCGAAGCGGACTTGCCCATCTTCTCACCCGAGGCCTTGGTCAGCAGCGGCGTCGTCACCGCGTAGAGCTGCGGGCCACCCATGCGGTGGCTGAGATCGACACCGTTGATGATGTTGCCCCATTGGTCCGAGCCGCCCATCTGCAGCACCGTGCCATAGCGCCGGTTGAGCTCGACGAAGTCGTAGCCCTGCATGATCATGTAGTTGAATTCGAGAAAGCTCAGCGATTGCTCGCGGTCGAGCCGGAGTTTCACGCTGTCGAAGCTCAGCATGCGGTTGACCGAGAAGTAGCGGCCCACGTCGCGCAGGAATTCCACGTAGTTGAGCTTCAGCAGCCAATCGGCATTGTTGACCATGATCGCCGGATTGCTGCCCTCGTAGTCGAGGATGCGGGCGTAGACCTTCTTGATGCTGGCGATATTGGTGGCGATCTGTTCGACCGTCAGCAGTTGCCGCTGGTCGTCGCGGAACGAGGGATCGCCAACCATCGACGTGCCGCCGCCCATCAGGCTGATTGCCTTGTGGCCGGTCGCCTGCAGCCAGTAGAGCATCGTCACCGTGATGAGGTTGCCGATGTGGATGCTGGTGGCGGTCGCGTCATAGCCGACATAGCCCGTGATCGGCCCCTTCATTGCCAGCGCGTCCAGCCCCTCAGGGTCGGAAATCTGGTGGATGAAGCCCCGCTGCTCGAGCACGTTGAGGAAGTCGGATTTGTACTTGGCCATGTTGGCTCTGTTGGTTCGGTGGAACTAGCGACCCTTGCCGGCCGCGATATCGGCCCGCCGGCGATCGAGATATTCGGCGCAGCGCTCGGTCAGCTCGTCGATCTTGCCCTCGTAGAAGTGGTTGGCCCCTTCGACAATCTGCTGCTCGATGGTGATGCCCTTCTGCGTCTTGAGCTTGTCGACCAGCTTCTGCACCGAGGCGGGCGGCGCCACGCGGTCCTTGTCGCCGTGGATGATCAGGCCCGAGGACGGGCAGGGAGCAAGGAACGAGAAGTCGTAGAGGTTTTCCGGCGGCGACACCGAAATGAAGCCTTCGACCTCCGGACGGCGCATCAGGAGCTGCATGCCGATCCAGGCGCCGAACGAGAAACCGCCGATCCAGCAGCCGCGCGATTCGCGGTTGAGCGACTGCAGCCAGTCGAGTGCGGACGCCGCATCCGACAATTCGCCGATGCCGTGATCGAAAACGCCCTGGCTTCGGCCGACGCCGCGCGAATTGAAGCGCAGCACGGAAAAGCCGCGTTTGGCGAACATATAGAAGAGGTTGTAGACGATCTGATTGTTCATCGTGCCGCCGAACTCGGGGTGCGGGTGCAGCACGATGGCGATGGGCGCATTGGCGTCCTTGCCGGGCTGGTAACGGCCTTCGAGGCGGCCTTCCGGCCCGTTGAAAATCACTTCTGGCATCGGGTCGTTTCCTTGAGGCCGATGCGGCGCTGGTGCGCCGTCCGGGGCCGTCTCCGGCTTGACGAAAGGGGCGCCGCTGCCTAAAACATGGCCCGAAATGTCAGATTAGAATTGTTCGAAACTGACTGTTCGGACGCGACAGACGAGCGTTGTGCCTGCCTGCCGCGCTTGGCGCGCGCTCCTTCTACAGAAGGCGAGCGCAAAAATTCAAGAAGTTTGCGACCTGCGGCGTGAGGGTTCTCGCGCCAGAGATTGTTCCGATGACCATGAGCGCCGTCTATCTCGATCACAATGCCTCGGCGCCGCTGCTCCCCGAAGCGCGCGACGCGATCGTGGCCGCGCTTGAGCTGACCGGCAATCCGTCCTCCGTCCATGGCCACGGCCGCGCCCTGCGCGCAGCCGTCGACTCTGCCCGGGCGCAGGTTGCCAAACTCGCGGGCGCGACGCGTGAGCACGTGGTGTTCACAGGCTCAGCGACTGAAGCCATCACCCAGGCGATCGTCGGCGGCGCCAAAGCTCTGGGCGTTGGCGGCATCGTGGTCTCGGCCGGCGACCACACGGCGGCGCTCAAGGCTGCGGAGGCGACCGGCCTGCCGGTGACGAGCGTCGGGCTCGACTCGGACGGCTACATCCGGCTCGACCAGATCGCGGCGGCCATGGCACAGGCGGACTCGTTCGGCGCTAAGCTCCTCGTCTCTGTTCACCTGGTCAACAACGAGACCGGCGTCGTTCAGCCGATCGATCGCATCGAAGTCATGGTCGGCGCCTCGCCGCACTATCTCTTCGTCGACGCCGTCCAGGCGTTCGGCAAGGTGCACCTCGAATTTGCGACCCGCGCACCCGATATGGTGGCGGTGAGCGCGCACAAGATCGGCGGTCCCGCCGGGATCGGTGCGCTACTCGTCAAGGGCCATGCCGACCAGGTGCGGCTCATTCCGGGCGGCGGCCAGGAAACCGGCCGGCGCGGCGGCACCGAGGCTGCGGCGCTGATTGCCGGATTTGGCGCAGCCGCCGAGGCGTTTCCGGCGAAATTCTATGCCGCCAACGTGTCGGAGCTGATCCGAACAACCGAAGAGGCGATGCGCAACATGGCGCCCGACCTCGTGATCTTCGGCGAAGCCGCCGAGCGGATGGGCAACACCAGCAATTTCGCCGTTCCGGGGCTGACGAGCGCCGTGGCGATGATGGGGCTGGATCTGAAGGGCGTGTCGGTCTCGTCCGGCTCTGCCTGCTCGTCCGGCAAGGTCGGGCCGAGTCACGTGCTCAAGGCAATGGGCGTTCCGGCTGATCTGGCCGAGTGCGCTTTGCGTTTGAGTCTTGGGTGGAGTTCGACGGAGGCCGATGTGGAAGCCTTCCTCGAGGCATTTAGTGCGGTGCTCGGACGGCACCGCGAACGTCGGGGCAATGCGGCCATCGCGTCGCGCGCAAAAGTGGACGCCGGTTTTGCGTTCAGCGACGCGGCAGCGAGATAGGACCAAGATTATGGCTGAGATCAATTACAAGGACGCGATCCCGACGCTCAAGGACGAGATCGACCACGCAACGGTCGACAGCGTCATGGCACTCGACGTCGACCAGTACAAATACGGCTTCGAGACCATCATCGAGAGCGATACCGCGCCGATCGGGCTCAGCGCAGACACCATCCGCTTCATCTCCGCCAAGAAGAACGAGCCGGCCTGGATGCTCGAGTGGCGGCTCGAGGCCTATCAGCGCTGGCTGACCATGGACGAGCCGAACTGGGCGCGGGTGCATTACCCCAAGCTCGATTTCCAGGACATGTACTTCTATTCGGCGCCCAAGAAGGCCAATGCGCCCAAATCGCTGGCCGACGTCGATCCGGCGCTGCTCGAAATGTACGAGAAGCTTGGCGTGCCGCTGCGCGAACGCGAAATACTGGCCGGTGTCGAGCGCCCCAAGGTCGCCGTTGATGCGGTGATGGATTCGGTGTCGGTGACGACGACGTTCCGCGAGGAACTGTCGAAGGTCGGCATCATCTTTTGCTCGATCAGCGAGGCCATCCGCGAGTACCCGGACCTGGTGAAGCAGTACCTCGGCTCCGTCGTGCCGGTGACCGACAACTACTACGCGACGCTCAACTCGGCGGTCTTTACCGACGGCTCGTTCTGCTACGTGCCCAAGGGTGTCCGCTGCCCGATGGAGCTCTCGACCTATTTCCGCATCAATGCCGCCAAGACCGGCCAGTTCGAGCGGACGCTGCTGATCGCCGACGAGGGCGCCTATGTGAGCTATCTCGAGGGCTGCACCGCGCCGATGCGCGAGGAAAACCAGCTTCACGCCGCCGTGGTCGAGCTCGTCGCGCTCAAGGACGCCGAGATCAAGTACTCGACGGTGCAGAACTGGTACCCGGGCGACAAGGACGGCAAGGGCGGCATCTACAATTTCGTCACCAAGCGGGGCGACTGCCGCGGCGACAATTCCAAGATCAGCTGGACGCAGGTCGAGACTGGCTCGGCCATCACCTGGAAATACCCGAGCTGCATCCTGCGCGGCGACAATTCGCGCGGCGAGTTCTACTCGATCGCCATCTCGAACGGTCACCAGCAGATCGACAGCGGCACCAAGATGATCCACCTCGGCAAGAATACGACGAGCCGGATCATCTCGAAGGGCATCGCGTCGGGCTTTTACGACAACACCTATCGCGGTCAGGTCTCGGCGCACGCGAAGGCCAAGGGCGCGCGCAATTTCACCCAGTGCGACAGCCTGCTGATCGGCGATACCTGCGGTGCCCACACCGTGCCCTATATCGAGAGCCGCAACGGCTCGGCGGTGTTCGAGCATGAGGCGACGACCTCGAAGATCTCCGACGACCAGATGTTCTACTGCCAGCAGCGTGGGCTCAGCGAAGAGGAGGCCGTCGGCCTCATCGTCAACGGCTTCGTCCGCGACGTGCTGCAGCACCTGCCGATGGAGTTCGCCGTCGAGGCGCAGAAGCTGATCGCAGTGTCGCTGGAAGGCAGCGTGGGATGACTCAGTACTGGTTCGCCCGCTATCGCATTGGCACCAGCCCTAGCCGTGGTCTCGTGCCGCTGACCTGGCAGGGCCGCGCCGTGATCGCCGGTTTCGCCGGCGGCATGGTGCTGGGCGGCCTTTTGTTCTTGCTGTTCGGGCTGCGTGATCAGTTCTTTCCCGGCATCGTCCTGTTCGTCGTCTGCGCAATCGCCGGCACGGCCACTTTCATTTGGGCCGCGACGACCAAGAGCGATCCGGTCAGGACCGTAGCCGAGTACCGGGCGGAGCGGACAAAATGAGCAAGCCTATCGTCAACATCGCCGACCTGCCGCTCGACAGCTGGAGCCGTGGCGAACTCTATGCCGGTGCCGATGTGCGCATCGGCCCAATGGTCGGCGTCAAGGACCTCGGCATTTCGTTCTCGGAAGTGCCGCCCGGCAAGTCGGCGTGTCCGTTCCACAATCACCATGTCGAGGACGAGCTGTTCATCATCCTCTCGGGTGAGGGCACTTACCGCTTCGGCGCCGAGAGCTACCCGATCAAGGCGGGCGACGTGCTGGGCGCCCCGGCCGGTGGGCAGGAGACCGCTCATCAGATCATCAACACCGGTACCGAACCGCTGCGCTACTACGGCATCTCGACGATGTCGCTGGCCGATGTCTGCGAGTATCCCGACAGCGGCAAGTTCGGCGTGTTCTCGCGTTCGACCCGCAACCCCTACGACAAATCCACCATTCGCCACCTGCAGCACCTCGACCACCAGGGCGTCGACTATTGGGAAGGGGAACCGGGCGCATGAGCGAGATGATCAACGTCCCCCGTGTTCCCGCCCGGATCGTGTACCTTCTGTCGCGCTTCGAGGCTGCCTCCGGCAAGAAAAAGAACCCGCCTTCCGTACCAAGCACCGCGGGGCAGCTTGCCACGCAGGGCTGCTGGGACGGCGAAGATATTGGAGACGACAAGTGACCACCCCGATGCTCGAAATCCGCAATCTGCACGCGCGGATCGAAGACCGTGAAATCCTCAAGGGCGTGAACCTCGTGGTTCCCGCCGGCGAAGTGCATGCCGTGATGGGCCGCAACGGCTCCGGAAAATCGACGCTGAGCTATGTGCTCGCCGGCAAGGAAGACTATGAGGTCACCGAGGGTGTCGTGCTGCTCGATGGCGAGGACATACTGGGCCTCGATCCGTCTGAGCGGGCGGCAAAGGGCCTGTTCCTCGCCTTCCAGTACCCGATCGAGATACCGGGCGTTGCCACCATGACCTTCCTCAAGGCGGCCATGAACGGCCAGCGCAAGGCGCGCGGCGAGCCGGAGATGACGACGCCCGACTTCATGAGAGCAGTCAAAGCCTCAGGCAAGGATCTCAACATCGACAGCGAAATGCTGAAGCGGCCGCTCAATGTCGGGTTTTCGGGCGGTGAAAAGAAGCGCGCCGAAATCCTGCAGATGGCGCTGCTGCAGCCCAAGATGTGCGTGCTCGACGAGACCGATTCCGGCCTCGACATCGACGCGCTGAAGGTCGTCTCGGACGGCGTCAACGCGCTGCGCGACCCGTACCGCTCGATGCTGGTGATCACCCACTACCAGCGGCTGCTCAACCACATCGTGCCCGACGTCGTCCACGTGTTCTCGGACGGTCGTGTGGTCGAGAGCGGCGGCAAGGAACTGGCGCTGGAGCTCGAGGCCAAGGGCTATGCCGGCTTCGACGAGGCGGCAGCTTGACCATGCATGTTCCTGTCCGCATCGGCGCCGCCGAAGCAAAGCTGATCGAGCAGCTGGGCGCCATTGGCGCCGCGGCCGCCGCCGAGCGCCTGTCGGCGTCCGGGCTGCCGACGCGCAAGGTCGAGAGCTACCACTACACCGACTTGAAGATGCTGCTGCGCGCCGTGCCCGACCTGGCCGGGGCAACTCCGGCCATCAGCGAGCCGGCGCTCCGCATTCCGGGCGCGCATCGCATCCCCATGACCAACGGCGCAGCCGACATCTCGGGCGAAATGCCGGCGGGCATGCATGCGTCGCTTACCGACGGCTCGGCGCTGACCGAGCGCGACGACGTGCTGGTGCGGCTGAATTCTGCGCTGGCCAGACAGACGCTGAAGCTCGACATCCAGAGCCGGGTGACGAGCGTCGTCCACGTCGACCGCCGGACAGAGGGCGGGCCGGTCCACGTCAATGACTCGGTCCACATCTTTGTCGCCGATGGCAGTGTCGCAACCGTCATCGAGACGTTTTCGGGCACCGACGAAGCGCACCTCAGCAACCACGCGAGCTATGTCGCGGTGGGGAAGGGCGCCGAGTTCACCCACATCCTGCTCGATCTGAGCAGCGGCCAGGCGACCAATTTCGCCACCGCCGAATACTCGATCGGCGAGGGCGCAAAGCTGCGCACCGTCACCATCCATCTCGGTTCGGCACTGAGCCGGATGAACCTCTTTACCCGCTTCGCCGGGGAGGGCGCCCACGCCGACATCACGGGACTCAACCTCGTGACCGAGGGCCAGCATTCCGACATCACGCTTGAACTGCTGCACGCGGTGCCGCGCTGCACCTCGAAGCCGCTATTCAAGCAGGTGGCGCGCGGCCGTTCCAAGGCCGCCTTCCAGGGCAAGATCGTCGTCGCCAAGCACGCGCAGAAGACCGACGCGAAGCTGATGATGCAGGGCCTTATGCTCTCGGACGAGGCGGAAATCCTCAGCAAGCCGGAACTCGAGATCTTTGCCGACGACGTCGTCTGCGGCCACGGCTCGACCGTCGGGGCGCTCGATGAGGACTCGCTGTTCTACCTGATGAGCCGCGGCATCCCCAAGGCCGAGGCCGAAAGCATGCTGGTCCGCGGCTTCCTCGGCGAAGTGCTCGATCCGATCGCCGATGAGGAGCTGCATCTGGCTCTCGTGACCATCGTCGACAACTGGCTGGTGGCCGCGTGACCTTTGACCTGACGCGCGTCCGCGCCGACTTCCCGATCCTCGACGAGAAGATCTTCGGCAACCGGCTGGTCTATCTCGACAGCGGGGCCTCGGCGCAGAAGCCGAACGCCGTGCTCGACAAGATGGACTGGGTGCACCGGCACGGCTACGCCAACGTCCACCGCGGCCTCCATACCCTCGCCAACCGGGCGACCGAGGCTTACGAGGACGGCCGCAAGGCGGTGCAGCGCCTGCTCAATGCCGCGCGGCCCGAGGAGATCGTCTTCACCAAGGGCGCGACCGAAGCGATCAACCTCGTTGCGTCGTCCTTTGCTGCCCCGATGATCCGGGAGGGCGACGAGATCGTCCTCACCCTCATGGAACACCATTCCAACATCGTCCCCTGGCACTTCCTGCGCGAACGCCAGGGTGCGGTGCTGAAGTGGATCGACGTCAAGGACGACGGCAGCCTCGACATGGACGCCTACGAGGCCGCCATCGGCCCGCGCACCAAGATGGTCGCCGTCACCCACATGTCGAATGTTCTGGGCACCATCAACCCGATCGGGCGGATGATCGAGATCGCCCACGCCAGGGGCGTGCCGGTACTGATCGACGGCAGCCAGGGGGTCGTTCACAACGCGGTCGACGTGCAGGCGCTGGACGCCGATTTCTACGTCTTCACCGGCCACAAGCTCTACGGCCCGACCGGCATCGGTGTGCTCTATGGCAAATACGATCTGCTGCAGCAGATGCGCCCCTACCAGGGCGGGGGCGAGATGATCGATATCGTGACGACCGACACGGTCACCTACAACGACCCGCCGCACCGCTTCGAGGCGGGCACGCCGCCGATCGTCCAGGCGGTGGGGCTGGGTGCTGCGATCGACTACCTCGAACTGGTGGGCCGCGATGCGATCGCCGCGCACGAACATGCCGTGGCCGAGTATGCGACCGAAAAACTCAAGCGGATCAATTCGTTGCGGCTGATCGGCGATGCGCCCGGCAAGGGCGGGATCTTCTCGTTCGAGCTCAAGGGCGCCCACGCCCACGACGTCGCCACCATCCTCGACCGCTACGGCATCGCCGTGCGGGCCGGCACCCATTGCGCCCAGCCGCTGCTGACACGCTTCGGTGTGACCTCTACCTGCCGCGCCTCCCTCGCCCTATATTCCGGAACAGACGATGTCGACGCACTGGTCGAAGGCATCGAGAAAGCGCAGAAGTTTTTCGCATGAGCAACGAACCCGCTGAGATCATTAAGGAAACCCCGGCCGCGGTGGCTGAGACCACCGAAGGTAACCGGATCGTGCCCAGTATTTCGGGCACGCTGCCTCCCGAGGAGGTGGCGCGCATCACGGCCGACCTCATCGGCGTGCTCAAGACCGTCTATGACCCGGAAATTCCCGTCGACATCTACGAGCTCGGCCTCATCTACAAAGTCGACCTCGACGACGACCGGCGGCTGACCATCGACATGACCCTGACCGCCCCGGGCTGCCCGGTGGCCGGCGAGATGCCCGGTTGGGTGGAAAACGCCGCGATGTCGGTCGAGGGCATTCAGGACGTGACCGTCAACATGGTGTTCGATCCCCCGTGGGATCAGAGCCGCATGTCGGAAGAAGCGCAGGTCGCGCTGAACTGGTGGTAATCGCCAAACTTTAGGCGTATATATCGGCAATCGACGATAGAGTTGAAACCATGCCCCTGCAGATCATGAGCCTTACCGATGCCGCCGCCGAACGCGTGCGCGAGATCATGGCAGACAGCGAAACGCCGGTCGTCGGCGTGCGCGTTGGCATCAAGGACGCCGGCTGCGCCGGCCAGTCCTATACGCTCGCCTACGTGGCCGAACCGGTGAAGGGCGACGATCACGTGGTCGACAAGGGCGTCGACGTCTATGTCGAGCCCAAGGCGACGCTGTTCCTGCTCGGCACGGTCATGGATTTCGAAGAGGACATGCTGAAGTCCGGCTTCACCTTCAAGAACCCCAACCAGACCGGCGAATGCGGCTGCGGCGAGAGCGTGACGCTGAAGCCCGCCGACCTCAAGGCGCTGGCCGAGGCCCGCGCCCACTAGGCTAGCGGACCGTCAATCCCAGTTCTGCCAGCAGCAGCCCCGCCTGCTCGCGCGAGATCACCGCGCCGCGGAACGCGCGCGCGTCCTGCAGCTTCAGGCCGCCGAGGTCGGTGGTCCTGAGGTCGGCGCCCTGGAACTTGGCATCCGACACATTGGCTTCGCGCAGGCTGCAATTGTCGAGCACGGCGTCGCGGAAGTCGGCTTTCCGAAGGTCGGCGCGACTGAAATCGAGCCGGTTCAGGGTTAGTTTGCGGAACGACACCGACGGCAGTTTGGCGTCGATCAACAGCGTTTCCTCGAATGTCACCGCAAGCGCCTTGGCGTCGGTGAAGTCGGCGCCGGTCATCTTGCACGAGCGGATCAGCGCCGAAGACAGCGTCGCCGCGCGAAAGCTCGCATTGTTGAAGTCGCAGGACTGGAGCTTTGCCTCAGTCAGATCGGCGGCGCGAAAATCCGCAAAAGCGCCGCGGCAGCCGGTCCAGACCGTGGATTCAAGGTTCGACCCGGTGAGGTTGGTGCGCTTGAGGCTGCACTTGTCGAACGACCAGCCGGTGAAATCGAGGCGCGAGAGATCCGCCTCATCGAGTTCGCAGGACACGAGCTGGGCTGGCCCGCCCGCCTTGATGATGGCTGCAATCGCCGCGCGGTCGAGGGTCTGTTCGGTGTGAATGGTCAAAAGTCAGCCGGCACGTATGAGGGGCAGGGCGAGATCCTTGCGGAACAGATAGAGCAGCGCGCGCAGCGCGTCTCCTTGCGGTCCCACGAGTCCCGGATTGTCTCGTAGCGCATTCTTGGCGTCGTCATGCGCATATTCGAGCAAGTGCCGGTGCACGTCGGGAACGGCAAGGTGATAGCCCGGCATGCCGGACTGCCGCGTGCCCAAGAGGTCGCCCTGGCCGCGAAGGTCGAGGTCGCGCTCGGCGATCTCGAACCCGTCCTCGGTGGATTTGATGGTCTCGAGGCGCGCTTTTGCCGTTTCGCTCAGCGGGTCCTTGTAGAGCAGCAGGCAGGCCGACCGTTGCGAACCTCGCCCGACGCGGCCCCGCAACTGGTGGAGCTGGGCGAGGCCGAACCGCTCGGCATGCTCGATGATCATGATGGTGGCGTTGGGAACGTCGACGCCGACCTCGATGACGGTGGTTGCCACCAGGATCTTGGTCTCGTTGCGCGAGAACCGGTCCATCACCTCTTGCTTGGCGCTCGCTGACATCCGGCCGTGAACCAGCGCGACCTGATCGCCGAACACGGTCTTCAACTGGGCGAAGCGGTCTTCCGCCGATACCACGTCGAGGGTTTCGCTCTCTTCGACCAGCGGCGTCACCCAGAAGGCCTGCGCTCCCTCGACGATCCGTGTTTGCAGCCGACTGAGGACGCGGGAGTATTCGCTGATGGGCAGCACCGCCGTGTCGATGGGCTGCCGACCCTTGGGCTTTTCGCGCAAAATGCTGACCGCCATGTCGCCGAAATGCGTCAACACCAGCGTGCGCGGGATCGGCGTCGCCGTCATTACCAGGAGGTCAGCGGCCTTGCCCTTGTCGGAGAGCGCCAGCCGCTGCGCCACGCCGAACCGGTGCTGTTCGTCGACCACGGTCAGACCGAGGTTCTGGAACTCGACTCCGGACTGGAACAGCGCGTGAGTGCCCACGACGATGCTGGTCGCCCCCGAGGCAATGCCCGCGAGGATGGAACGGCGTTCGGCGGCAGGCTGCTTGCCCGTGAGGAGCGCGATGCCGAGGCCGGCGCCATCCGCGAGCGGCTTCAGCGTGCGAAAATGCTGTGCCGCGAGCAGTTCGGTCGGCGACATCAGGGCCGATTGCGCGCCGCTCTCGGCGATCGCCGCCATCGCCATCAGCGCCACGACAGTCTTGCCTGCGCCGACGTCGCCCTGCAGCAGCCGCGACATACGGGTGGGGGCGGCAAGGTCCTCGCGGATGTCGGCGACTGCCTGCTGCTGGCCCGGTGTCAGGGCAAAGGGCAGGGACGCCTCGAGCGGTCCGGTGATCTGGGCGGTGAACGGTCGCGAGATGCCGCGTGCCGACACCAGCGTCGAGCGCACGATCAGCAGCGCCAGCTGACCGGCGAGGTATTCGTCATAGGCGAGCCGCATCCGAGCCGGCCCCCACAGCTCGCCGTCCGACGGCTGCTCGGGCGCATGAACGGCAGTCATGGCGGCGCGGAAATCCGGCCATTTGAACTGCCCCATGCGATCGGGGACGATCCATTCGGGGAGATCGGGCAGGGTGCCCAGCACTTCCCGGATCAGCTTGGTCAGCGCCTTCGAGCTCAGGCCCTGGGTCAGTGGATAGACCGGCTCGACCAAGGGCAGCGAGGCGAACTTGTCGACCTCGAGCACGTAGTCCGGGTGGGTGATCTGCTTTTCGCCGTTGAAAAAGCCGATGGTCCCCGAGACGTACCGCTCCTCGCCGACCGGCAGGAGCTTTTCCACCCAGCCGCCATGGCCGCCGAAATAGACGAGCTGGATATCGCCAGTCTCGTCGTGCGCGAACACCCGGTGTGGCCGGGACGGCATGTTGCGCGGCGGCGCCTCGTGCCGGTCGACATGCAGTTTCAGTGTCGCGGTATGCCCGACGAAGGTGCCGGCGACGCCATCCATGCGGCGGCGATCGACCATCCCGACGGGCATATGCATGAGCAGGTCCAGCGCAATCGCATCCTGGCCCTCACCGGGGCCGAAGAAGCGGTTGAGCAGGGCGCTCAGTTGCGGCCCGACGCCCTTGATGGAGCGCAGCGAGCGAAACAGCGGGTCGAGCGAGGA
>JANXSI010000325.1 GCA_025352765.1 Devosia sp.
GCGGCAAGTTTGAGGAAACTTAACGCGACCGTGACAAGGCTAGGCCATGAGTTCAGCCGACCTCGCAACGGTGGTGATCGCCTGCCCGAACTGCGGCACGCGCTATCAGGTGCCCTTCGCCACTTTGGGCGCGGGCGGCCGCGAAGTGCAGTGCGCCCAGTGCGGCAAACCCTGGCACGCCAAGTCGGTGCCCCCCCCGCCCCCGCCGCCGCCGCGCGCTCCTGCACCGGTCGACCCCGATGCGCTGTTCGGTGCCGACGACGAAGACGCGCTCGACCGGGCCTTCGAGCAGACGGCTTCGCTCGCCGCGGCCGCCGCAGAACCGGAGCCGGGCGGCAAGCCGCTCGATCCGGGCCATGCCCGCACACTCGCCGAAATCCGCGCGGCCATTGCCCCGAAGCCGAAAAAGCCTTCGGCCAGCCCGCCCGACGACACGTTGCAGAAGGCCAAGCAATCCTTCGATCGCCGGCAAGCCGACGCCAGCCGCCGACTGCCCCTGGCGCGCATGCGCCGTGGCGCACGGCTGGGTGCGGTCGCGGCCCTCGCCCTGCTGCTCATAGGTGGATTTGTGTTCCGCACCGAGATTGTCAGCGGTCTGCCTTCGCTCGCGGGCGTCTATGCGGCGATCGGTCTGCCGGTCAATGTCGTCGGGCTGCAGTTCGACGATGCCAAGACGCTGTCGAGCCTGCGCGATGGCAAGACCGTGATGCAGATCACCGCCAAGATCCGCTCGATCGCCGGGCAGACCGTCAGTGTCCCGCCGGTGCTCGTCAGCCTGCTCAATACCGACGGCGCCACGCTCTACGAGTGGACGGTCAATGCCCAGGCCAAGCAGCTGGACGGCGGCGAAATACTGGACTTTTCAACCGAGGTGACCTCTCCTCCCGACGGAGCGACGCGAGTCCGCCTCAGCTTTACGACATCCCGCGACAGTGACGCGGGACCGGCACAGGGTTCATAATGGCGCGCATACTGGTTGCAGAAGACGATGACAATGTGCGGGCGTTCGTCACCCGCGCGCTGGCCCATATGGGGCACGAGATCGTCGAGGCCGAGGATGGCGGCATCGCCGCCGAGATCGTCGCCGAAAAGCAGGGGGCCTTCGATCTGCTGCTCTCCGACATCAAGATGCCGGTGATGGACGGGATCGCGCTCGCCCTGACGGTCGCCGCGCAATACCCCGATCTGACCATCCTGCTGATGACCGGCTTTGCCGACCAGCGCGAGCGGGCGCATGGCCTCGAGGCGCTGATCTACGACGTGGTGCCCAAGCCGTTCTCGCTGCAGGTGCTGCTCGAAAAGGTCGCCGATGCGCTGAGCAACAAGCCGCTCGAACTGCCCTCGCTGACGCGCGCCAGCCTGCACTAGCTCGACGATCGGCTCGCCCAGGCGGCGAGCCGCATCGCGGGCGGCGTCACAGCCAGTCGGGCACCGAGTCGAGGGCGATCAGCGCTTCGATCGACGGCCGCGGCCGGATGACGTGCCACTTGTCGCCGTCGACCAGAACCTCCGGCACCAGCGGCCGCGAATTGTAGGTCGAGGCCATGACCGCCCCATAGGCGCCCGCCGACATCACCGCCAGGAGGTCGCCTTCCTTGACGCCGGGCATCTTGCGGTCCTGGGCAAGGAAGTCGCCGCTTTCGCACACGGGACCAACGACGTCGGCAGTGATCTGCGGCAGGTTGGAGTGCTTGACCGGCTCGATCTCGTGGAACGCTTCGTAGAGCGTCGGACGGATCAGGTCGTTCATCGCCGCATCGACGATGACGAAGCTCTTTTCCGCCTGCTTCACATATTCGACGCGGGTAACGAGGATGCCGGCATTGCCGACGATCAGCCGGCCCGGCTCGAGCACCAGTTCGACCCCGAGCCCGTCGATGTGCTTGGTGACGATCGCCGCGTACTCGACCGGCAGCGGCGGCGCCGCTTCGTCGGCGTGATAGGGAATGCCGAGCCCCCCGCCGATGTCGACGTGACGGATATTATGGCCCGCGGCGCGCAGCTCACGCACGAGATCGGCCAGCAGCCGGTAAGCATTGTCGAACGGCGCCATGTTGGTGATCTGGCTGCCGATGTGCATGTCGATGCCGACGGCTTCGACGCCGGGAAGTGCCGCGATCCGCGCATAGACCTCGCGCGCCCGGACGTAGGGAATGCCGAATTTGTCGCCCTTCTTGCCGGTCGAGATCTTGGCATGCGTGCCCGCATCGACGTCCGGGTTGATGCGCACCGAAACCGACGCGACCTTCCCCATCGATGCCGCAATCTCGCTCAGCCGCTCAAGCTCCGGCTCGCTCTCGAGGTTGAAGCACTTGATCCCGAGTTCGAGCCCGCGGCGCATTTCGCGCACGCTTTTGCCGACACCCGAGAAGACGATCTTGGCCGCCGGAATCCCCGCCGCAATCGCCCGCTCGAGCTCGCCGCCCGACACCACGTCGGCGCCGGCGCCTTCCCTCGCGAGCAGCGTCAGCACCGCCTGGTTGGAGTTGGCCTTCATCGCATAGGCAACCAGCGTCGGCATGCCCGCGAATGCGTCCTGCATCACCCTGATGTGCCGGCGCAGCGTTGCGGCCGAATACACATAGAACGGAGTTCCGACCTGCTCAGCGAGGGCGGTGACGTCGACATCTTCGGCGAACAGCGCGCCGTCGCGATACTCAAAATGGTGCACTAGGGCTCCGTGGGATGGTGCGGGTGAGCGGCATCGATCCGGTCGGCGACCAGTTCCTGCAGCCGCCACAGATTGCGGTCGTGAATGCCGAGCTCTTCGAGCTTGCTGACGGTCGAGTGAAGGTACTCGGCCATCGAGCCGCGAAAACCGACGGCACTGGCCAGGACGTCTGCCAGCTGCTCTTCGCTGAGCCCGGCGATGTAGCGACCGCTCTTGCGGTCCATCGCAAAGGTCAGCGCCCGCAGCGGCCCCTCCTGGGTGATGACGTCAATCCAGCGCCAGGGAAAGGCACTCGGCACCATGCTGGCCTCGCGCCGGATCAGCTTGTGCAGCTCGGCTTCGAGTCCCTCGTCGGGCAGGCGATAGGCCATGCCGCGGCATTGCCCGCCATGGTCGAGTGCCAGCATCAGCCCCGGGGTGTCGCGGCTCCCCCTATAGCGATAGTCCCAGCCGAGGCAGAACCGCCGGTGCCAGCCGCGCGCCAGCGCCACGCGCTTTTCGGTGAATGAGGTTTCCGGCCGCCAGATCAGCGAGCCATAGCCGAACAGCCAGAAGCCGTCGGCCGGCATTGTCGCGAGCATGCGCGCCACGTCATTGGCGTAGTCATCGTCGGTCGCCGGACGAAAGCCATCGACCAGTTGCAACCCCGGATCGGCAATCTCGCGATGCACCCGTTTGACGTGGTGCTCGGTCAACCGCATCTTCCGGGGCGCGATCGGCATGGCTACTCCACGCCACCGTCGCCATGGCCGTGTCCGCCGAGCTTGACCACCGGCTTGCGCGCCTCGACCGTCGTTCCAGTCAAGAGTGACTTCCAGCGCGCCGCCTGCGCCAGGACGTTCTCGGGGGCCGTGCCACCATACGACCGCCGCGCCCGCACCGAGGCCTCAACGCTCAGCACCTTGTGGATGCGGCTGTCGATGCGGTGATCGATGAGCTTGAAGTCCTCGATGGTGAGGCCATCGAGCGCGATGCCCTTTTCCTCGGCGAGTTTGACGATGTGCCCGGTAATCTCGTGGGCGTCGCGGAACGGAATGTTGGCCTGCCGGACCAGCCAGTCGGCGACGTCGGTGGCGGTCGAGAACCCCATCGAGGCGGCTTCCCGCATCCGCTCGCGGTTGACCTGGAGATCCCCGACCATGCCGGTCATCGCGGCGAGCGACAGCGACAGCGCGTCGAGCGCGTCGAATGCCACTTCCTTGTCTTCCTGCATGTCCTTCGAATAGGCGAGCGGCAGCCCTTTCATCACGACGATCAGTGAGGTCAGCGCACCGAGCACCCGGCCGACCTTGGCGCGCACCAGCTCGGCCGCATCCGGGTTGCGCTTTTGCGGCATGATCGACGAGCCGGTCGAGAACTTGTCGCTCAGCCGCACGAAATTGAACTGGCCGGTCGACCAGATCACCAGCTCTTCGGCAAAGCGGCTGAGGTGCATGGCCATGATGGCGCCGGCCGACAGCGTCTCGATGATGAAATCGCGGTCGGACACGGCGTCGAGCGAATTGGCGGTCGGCCGGTCGAAGCCCAGCGCTTTCGCGGTCATGTCGCGGTCGATCGGGTAGGGTGTGCCGGCGAGCGCCGCCGACCCGAGCGGACTCTCGTTGAGGCGCCGCCGCGCGTCGGTCAGCCGACCGTGATCGCGGCCGAGCATTTCCACATAGGCGAGGAGGTGATGCCCGAAGGTCACCGGCTGCGCGCTTTGCAGATGCGTGAACCCCGGCATGATCGTTTCGGCCTCGGCATCGGCCCGCTCGACCAGCGCCAGCTGCAGCACTTTGACCTGCGCCAGGAGCGTATCGATGGCGTCGCGCACATAGAGCCTGAAATCGGTCGCCACCTGATCGTTGCGCGAGCGCGCCGTGTGGAGGCGCCCCGCGGCATCGCCGATCATCTCGCGCAGCCGCGACTCGACGTTCATGTGGATGTCTTCGAGCGCGCGCGAAAAGTTGAACTTTTGCGATTCGATCTCGGCCAGCACGGCGTTTAGACCGGTCACGATCGCGTCGCGGTCCTCATGCGTCAGGATGCCGGCTTCCGCCAGCATGGTCGCATGGGCGATTGATCCGGCGATGTCCTGCCTGTAGAGCCGTTGATCAAAGCCGATCGAGGCGTTGATCTCTTCCATGACGGCGTCGGGACCCGAGGAAAACCGGCCGCCCCACATGCGATTGCTCATCGCCAAAATCCTTTGGAGTTCCGAGTGCCCGAACCCGTTGTCGAGCGACCCAGAAATTCACCCCGCCGCATGGTGTTTGCAGCGCTCGTGGTCGCGGCGCTAGCTATAGCCATAACGTTTTGGGTGGGCAATGCCGGCCTCCTCAAGGCGGTCGAGTGCGCGCCGCAGCCCGCCGCCGCCAAATCGATCGACGACGCAGCGAACGGGCAACTGGCCGCCCTCAATGGGACCGGCACGGGCCGCGGCTATTCCGCCATGGCCTTCTCCGACGCAACCGGCAAGCCGGTGACGCTCAAGGATTTTGCCGGCAAGGCGCTGCTGATCAATTTCTGGGCCAGTTGGTGCATCCCCTGCAGGGCCGAGATGCCGGCGCTCGATACGCTCGCCGCCCAGCAGAACAGCGACAGCTTCATGGTGCTGCCGATCAACCTCGATCTGGGCGCCGGCGGGCTCGACAGGGCCAAGGCTTTCTTGGCGCAGGGCGGCTGGAAAAACCTGCCGCTTTACGCGGATTCGAGTTTTGAGGCCTTCAAACGGCTGCAGGTCGAAGCAGTGGCGACCGGGCTGCCGTCGACCCTGCTGATCGACAAGAAGGGCTGCGAAATCGGCGTCCTGCAGGGCCCGGCGGCCTGGGATTCGCCTCAAGGCACGAAAGTCATCGAGGCGCTGAAGGCGCTATGAGCGGCAAGATCCTCTGCGTCGGGGCGCTGACCTGGGACACCATCTTCCGGCTCGACGTGCTGCCGGAGCGCGGCGGCAAATATCTGCCGCTGGAAACCGTCGAGGTCGCCGAGGGCATGGCCGCGGCGCAGGCCGCAAGCATCGTCAGGCTCGGCGGTGAGGCCGCGCTCTGGGCCTCGGTCGGCGGCGACGCGACCGGAGCGCGGCTGGTGCAGCAGATCGGCGAGGCCGGTGTCGATGTGAGCCGCGTCCGCACCGTGGCAGGCGCGCGCTCGGGGTTTTCGAGCATCCTGATGGGCCGCACTGGCGAAACCATTATCGTGCCGCAGTACGACGCGGCGCTGCGCGAGCCGCCCGAAGGCCCGCCCGATCTTGACGGCATCGTCGCCGTGATGTGCGATGTCCGCTGGCCGGGGGCTGCCGAGCTGGCGCTGAAGGCCGCCGCGGAGCGCGGCATTCCCGGCATCCTCGACGCCGACGTCGCGCCGCGCGACGTGCTGCAGCGTCTGGCGCCGCTCGCCAGCCACGTCGTCGCTTCGGAAACGGCCGCAACCATCCTCTACGGCGTCTCCGATCTAGTGGCGGCGCTCGGCCAGGTTGGCGATAAGTTCGTCGCCATCACCTCAGGCCCCAAGGGCTGCTACTGGTCCGATCACGGCGACATCCGCCACACCCCCGCCGTCGAGGTCCACGCCATCGACACCCTCGCCGCCGGCGATGTCTTCCACGCCGCATTCGCCGTCGGCCTCGTCGAAGCCTGGCCCACCGACCGCATCATCCACTTCGCCTCGGCCGCCGCCGCGCTCAAATGCACGAAATTCGGCGGCCGCCTCGGTGCTCCGACGCGGGCCGAGGTCGAGGCGACACTGTGACGGGCTAGTCTGGCGTCCCCTCGCCCCTGTGGGGAGAGGGGCAGGGTGAGGGGTTACGCCGGCTGTGGTTGCCAGTGTTGACCACGATCCTAGGCGTCGTCGCCGCCGCCGTGTTCGCGCACCGGGCGCTGCGGCTCGACATTGACCTCGACGAGCGGCGCCGCCGCGCCGTCCAGCACCGCCGTTCCGGACGGGCCCTCGAGCACTTTTGCTTCGCCGTGCGGCCGGCCGAAATCGGGCGCCGCGGTTTCCTGTCCGGCGGTGATGATTGAGCGGCGAACTTTTCGCGTCCGCGTGAACAGCGCTTCCATGCCCGGGCCGTCGCCGACGCGGACCATGCGCTGCAGCTTCGCCAGATCCTCGAGGAAGCGCCCGAGCATTTCGAGCACGGCGTCGCGGTTGGTCAAAAACACGTCTCGCCACATCACCGGGTCGCTGGCCGCAATGCGGGTGAAATCGCGGAAGCCGGAGGCCGAGAACTTGATCACTTCCGACTGCGTGTCGGCTTCGAGGTCGGCAACCGTGCCGACGATGTTGTAGGCGACGAGATGCGGGATGTGGCTGGTGATCGCCAGCACCATGTCGTGGTGCGCCGCGTCCATGATCTCGACGTTGGAGCCGAGCGCCGTCCAGAACGCCGTCAGCTTTTCGACCGCCTTGGGGGCGACGTCCTTGCCGGGCGTCAGGACGCACCAGCGGTTGGTGAAGAGTTCAGGAAAGCCCGCAGCCGGGCCCGAATGCTCGGTACCGGCGATTGGATGACCAGGGATCAAATGCACGCCCTTGGGGACGAACGGCGCCATCTCCTTGATCACGTGCTGCTTGACCGAACCGACATCGGAAATGATCGCGCTCGGCTCGAGATAGGGCCCGATCTGCGCCATCACCGCGCCATATGCCTGCACCGGGATGCAGAGGATGACGAGGTCGGCGTGCCGGACCGCCTCGATCGGATCCATGGTGTAGCTGTCGCCGAGCCCAAGCGCCCGGGCCTCGTCGAGCGTCTCCGCCCGCCGCGTCGAGATCGCGATGGTTTTCGCCAGCCCCTTGAGCCGCGTCGCTCGCGCGATCGAGGAGCCAATGAGGCCGATGCCGATCAGTGCCAGTTTCTCGAACATGATTCTACTCTCTTGCCCCCGGCGCCCCGAACGCCTTCAACACGTCGACCACCGCCCGCATGGCCTCCTCGAGCCCGATCGAGATGCGCAGGCCCTGCGCAATACCGTAGCCGTGCATTTCGCGCACCAGGAGTCCCTTTTCGCGCAACGCCGCGAAAGCCGCCTTGGCGGTCTCGATGTCCGGGAACAGTGCGAGGATGAAATTGCCCTGGCTGTCCGGCACCTGGATGGTATTGGACTTGAGGCTCGCCGTCAGCCAGCTCCGCCACTTGGCGTTATGGGCGCGCAGCTGCGCGGTGAAGTCGACATCGCGCGCCGCTGCAGCAGCGGCCGACTGCCCCGACAGCGACACGTTGAACGGCCCGCGGATACGGTTGACCGCATCGACGACGTGTTCAGGCCCATACATCCAGCCGACGCGCTCGCCGGCGATGCCCATCTTCGAGAACGTCCGCACCATGACGACATTTTCGGCGCGGTTCACGAGATCGATGCCGACCGAAAAATCCTCGGCCGTGACGTACTCGGCATAGGCGTTGTCGAGGACGAACAGAATGTCGGGCCTGAGACCAGCATGCAGCCGGTCGATCTCGGCGGTGCTGAGATAGGTGCCGGTCGGATTGTTCGGGTTGGCGAGGAACAGGATCCTGGTCCGTGGCGTCACTGCCGCGAGCAGCGCATCGACATCGGCGCGGAACGCCGTCTCGGGCACCATGATGATCTCGGCCGAGGCGCCGCGGGTGATGATCGGATAGACGTTGAACCCGTACTGGCTCATCACCGCCTCGTCGCCCAGCCCGAGATAGACCTGCGCCAGGAGGTGGAGGAGATCGTCGGAGCCGAAGCCGCAGACGACCCGCGCCGGATCGATGCCGTTGACCTCGCCCAGCGCCTCGCGCAGCGACCGCGACGAGCCGTCGGGGTAGATCTCGAGCTTCCCCGCCACCGCCTCATAGGCCGCCCGGGCCTTGGGGCTCGCCCCGAGCGGGGATTCATTGGCCGAGAGTTTGACCAGCTTGACCCCGGCCGGCGTGTCGGATCGACCCGGCACATAGGGGGCGATCTTGAGGATACCGGGCTGCGGAATAGGGCGGTCGGACATGGCACTCGAACGGGCGGAAAACCGCGCGGACCATAGTGAAACCCCCTAGCGAACGCAAAGCCTTACCGCTCGAAACCCTCCATCGCCGTCTGGGCCGCGAGCGAGGGCATGCGGACGTAGCGCTCAAGGCGCTTGCGGCGCGGCACGGCCGGGAACAGCTCCTTGCGGGCCGAGACGATGATGACGCCCGCAAACATCGGCCCGAACAGCCGGCCGAAGCGCTCGAAGAAGCGGGCGAACTTCAGCATCAGCCGGTGCTTGACCGGCGGCAGATAGAGCGCCTCGCGCCAGGCTTCGGGCACGAACGAGTGATTGCGCAGCAAGAGCTCGAGCTGCGAGCGGCTGAACGGATAGCCGTCGCCGAACGGTGTGTTGTCGGCCGCCGCCCAGAGCCCCCTCCGTCGCGGTACGACGATGATCAATCGCGCATTTGGCGCCGCAATGCGCCATACCTCGCGCATCAATTCCTCCGCATCGCCAATATGTTCAAAGGCATGCACGGCAATGATCAAATCCACCGCCGAATCGGTCAGCGGCATTTCGAGCGGATCGCAGAGCACGGTGTGCGACGGGCCCTCGCGCGGCCAGGCGGACGAGCCCTGCCGGGCCGGCATGAACGCCAGCACGCGCTCCGCCCGCGCCAGCGCAAACCGCAGATAGGGCGTGGCAAAGCCCAGCCCTAGCACCCGCCGCTGGTCGAGCGAGCCGCTGAGACGGATGATTTCCTCCCGCACCAGTGCCCGGGAGATCTTTCCGAGCGGAGATTTATAGAAGCCGATCAGGCGGTTGACATCCGGGGTCATGGCTTTGGCATCAACTTGCGGCTAGTTTGCGGGGCGATTTGTGGAGGCAGTCTATCGTGGCAGTGCTTGTCGATCAGTTTTTGTGCCGCACCGACAACTACGGCTATCTCGTGCATGACGTCGAGACGCGCAAGACCGTTGCCATCGATGCGCCCGATGCCGGCGCCGTCAAGGCCGCGCTGAACCATCGCGGCTGGACCCTCACCGACATCCTCATCACGCATCATCACCGCGACCATGTCGAGGGCGTGTCGGTGCTCAAGTCCGAATTCAAGCTCACCGTCACCGGTCCGCGGCTCGAAGCCGAAAAGATCATGGGGCTCGACGTCATGGTAGCGCCGGGCGACATGGTAATGGTGGGCTCGACCGCTTTCTTCGTCGTCGCAACGCCCGGCCATACGCTTGGACACATCGCCTACCACAATGCCGGCGACCGCCACCTGTTCTCGGGCGATGCGCTGTTTTCCCTCGGCTGCGGCAGGATGTTCGAGGGCAAGCCCGGACCGATGTGGGAGGGGCTGAAGCAATTGCGGAGCCTCCCCGACCCGACGCTGCTCTACTGCGGGCATGAGTACACCGAGGAAAATGCGCGCTTCGCCCTGAGCGTCGACCCGCGCAACGCGGCGCTCAATATCCGCGCCGCGGAGGTCAAGCGCATGCGCGCCGAGGGCAAGTTCACCATCCCGGTCAGCCTCGGCATGGAAAAGGCAACGAACCCGTTCCTGCGCTCGGACAAGCCCGAACTGGCCAAGGCCATGGGCCTGCCGCCCGACACCGACCCGTCGCTGGTGTTCGCCGCGCTTCGCGGCGCCAAGGACGACTTCCGCTAAAATGCCGCCGCCGCTGACCTTCGCGCCCGTCACCTCGGCGAACTGGAGCGATTTCGAGGCGCTGTTCGAGGCGCCCGGCGGCCCGAAGTATTGCTGGTGCATGGCGTGGCGGGCCTCTTCCGCCGAGGTCAAGGAAATCGGCAAGGCCTCGCGCAAACCGCTACTCAGGGAACGGGTCGACCACGGCACGACCGTCGGCCTAGTCGGCTCGCTCGCGGGCGAGGCCGTCAGCTGGGTCTCGATCGCTCCACGGGACACCTACCGTGATCTGGGCGGTCCTGCCGCCCTGCCCGGCGAGCAGATCTGGTCGCTGGCGTGTCTCTACCTCAAGCGCGCCCACCGCAGTGGCGCACACGGCCGGGAGTTGATCGAGGCGGCCATCGCTTATGCCCGGGACAGCGGCGCGACGATCGTCGAGGCCTATCCGGTCGACCCACAATCCCCCAGCTATGCTTCATGGGGTTCGTTCCGGCGTTCGAGCGGCTCGGGTTCGCGCCTGTGGGCATGGCCGGCTCGCGTCGCCATGTCATGCGGTTGCCGCTCGCCTGACCACACGCGATCTTGAAGCCGCCGGTCGCCTGCCTCGGGGCACTGAGCGCGCACTTTCACGTTAACCAGTCACGCGAAAGCCTCGAAGCTTCGTTAACAAATCGTCACCGTCTGGCACGCCGCTTGCGATGTTACAGGCGGATAGAGCGCGAAACGTCCCGTTTTGGGACAAATGCGCCGGAACGACACAGGGACGTGTTTAGATGCGCCAGTTCGATACGCTTCAGGGCCGGCTCCCCGCAACCACCCAGGCCGGGACGGGTTTTTCGTCCTATCGAGGCGCCCCCGGCTCGGCGTTTCTGAGCCAGCTCATTGCCGAACGGCACCATCTTGCCACACAGCGGGCCCGTCGCCAGGCGCCGGTCGCGGTCGCTCTCAGCACCTATGATGCTGCGGGCAGAATCGCGGTGCGCCGCTTGCCGGCCGGCTACCGTATGGACGTCGACGCCTAGAGGCGCCCTACTCCATCGTGACGTCGCGACCGGCACCGGTGATCGAGATGGTGAAGCCCGCGACCACATCGACCGCGCTCATGATCATGAGCAGGAAGAAGACCGAGCTCGCTGCCGCGCCGAACAGCAGGAACTCGATCAGGAACACCACGAACAGCGCCGTCGACAGCATGTGCTCGACGATTGAGGTGCGCCCGGTGTTGGTCGATTTCAGCACCTCGAAGAACAGGCAGACCAGCCCGACGACCAGCATCAAATCGCCCCAGGTCAACGACCACTCGGTGCCCGACACCATGCGGATCTG
>JANXSI010000344.1 GCA_025352765.1 Devosia sp.
TCCTACACCGGCAAGTTCCTCAAGGAAGTCATGGCGCGCCGCCCGCAGAAGCCGCGCAAAGCTGTCCGCCAGGCAGCCGAATAGTCATTCCTCGCCATTTCTTGTGGCCGCAAAGCACATACTTTGCGGCTGCAAGGCCATTCCTTCGCATTCCTTTCGACGCAATTTTGCGCTTCATGGCATCCAGATGAAGAAGGTCATGCAGTTTTCGCATGGCCCGGATGCCCTGAGACGGGTTTAACGTGACGGCAAATCAGCCGATGTGTTGGCGTCCTGCAACCTCACAAGGGATAGTGCACTGTGTTTGTACGAGCCGTCTGGCGCTCCAAGCGTCTGGTGGATCTCCGGCAGCCGTTGCGGGAAATGGGCGTCCCGTCGCCCCGAAATGCCGACGTTATCGGTACTTCCGCGCCGGACTTCGCCAACATGACCCGCCCCCTCTTCGACCGCCGATCCTGAGATCCGACTGCGGCCACCGGTTAACCACCCGGTGGCTGCCCCCGCGCGGCCTTTCTTAATTCCAGATGAATACCGACAAAAAGAGCTATGCGTTTTCTGAGCCGCAGTCCTGACCAATCACCCTCTCCTCAGACTCCCCCCACCAGCCTATCTCTCAGTCATCGAAACAAGGAGAACCCCAATGGGTATTCGTCAGACCTTCAAGAAATGGACCGCTTACCAGCAGACCGTCCGTGAGCTCGCCGCTCTCGACAATCGTCAGCTCAATGATCTTGGTATTTCGCGTTCCGACATCCAGAAGATCGCCCGCGACCATGCGCGCGCCATCTAACGGCATCGCTTCGACCAAGACTGCGACTACAATCCGAACGCTCGCTTCCTGAACCGGTAGCGGGCGTGTTGATTTTTCGGGCAAGGGTTGATAACACCCGCCCATGACCAACTCCCCCATTCACATCATCGGTGCAGGCCTCGCCGGCTGCGAAGCGGCCTGGCAGGCAGCAGACGCAGGCGCCAAAGTCGTTCTGCACGAAATGCGGCCGCACAAGCTCACCGAGGCCCACCTCACCGGCGGCTTTGCAGAACTCGTCTGCTCCAACTCCTTTCGCTCCGACGATCACGAGCACAACGCCGTCGGGCTACTGCATGAAGAGATGCGCCGATGCGGCTCGCTGATCATGCGCATCGCCGACGCGACTAAGCTTCCAGCCGGCGGTGCATTGGCGGTCGATCGCGTGGCGTTCTCCGACGCCGTCACCGCAGCCGTGCGCGCCCATCCCAATGTCACGGTAGAATTCGGCGAGGTCACCGGCCTCCCCCCGGCGGAGTGGGACAATGTCATCATCGCCACGGGCCCGCTGACCTCTCGGCCGCTGGCCGAGGCGATCCAGTCGTTGACCGGCGAAGACGAACTCGCCTTCTTCGACGCCATCGCGCCGATCGTCCATGGTGAATCGATCAACCGCGACATCGTCTGGGCGCAGTCGCGCTACGACAAGGTCGGCCCGGGTGGCACCGGTGCGGACTATCTCAACTGCCCGATGGACCAGGAGCAGTACAACGCCTTCGTCGACGCCCTGTTGGCTGGCGAAAAGCACGTCTACCACCAGTGGGAAAACGTCCCCTATTTCGACGGCTGCCTGCCGGTCGAGGTGATGGCCGAGCGCGGCCGCGAAACGCTGCGCTTCGGGCCGCTCAAGCCGGTCGGGCTGACCAACCCGCGCAATCCGACCGTCAAGCCCTACGCCATCGTCCAGCTCAGGCAGGACAATGCACTGGGGACGCTGTGGAACATGGTCGGCTTCCAGACCAAGCTCAAATACGGCCGCCAGGCAGAGATCTTCCGCATGATCCCTGGGCTCGAAAACGCGCAGTTCGCCCGGCTAGGCGGATTGCACCACAACACTTTCCTCAACTCCCCGAAGGTATTGGATCGGCAGCTTCGCTTGAAAGTGGAGCCACGGCTGCGCTTTGCCGGCCAAATCACCGGGGTCGAGGGCTATGTCGAGAGCGCCTCGATCGGACTCGTGGCCGGACGCATGGCGGCGGCGTCGGCGCGCAGCGAGACGATCGAGTCTCCGGTCCCGACGACGGCGCTTGGCGCGCTGTTCGACCATATCCTCGGCGGTCATCTGGTGGCCGATGGCGAACCCGGACCGCGCAGCTTCCAGCCGATGAACGTCAATTTTGGCCTGCTGCCGCCGGTCGAGGTCAAGAAGCCCGAGGGCGTC
>JANXSI010000374.1 GCA_025352765.1 Devosia sp.
TACTGCGGCGACAGCTCGGCGATGTAGCCGGTCATGTCGAAGGTGCCCGCGATGATCACGTTGTAGCCCGTATCCGCCGCATCGGCGAGGCCGGCCTGCCACTTGGAGCGGTCATAGCCCAGTTCGATGACCTTCACCGTGACCGGCAGGTCGGCTTCCGCCTGCTTCATGCCGGCGGCGGCGTCGTCGAAGAAGCTCTTGTCGCCGAGCGTGCCGTGAAGAACGAGCGCGACCTTGAGCGGATTTTCCTTGGTGTAGTCGGCCGCCATCGCCGCCGGAAGGGCGGTCGCGGTCATGCCGGCCGCGAGGAACAGCCCCACGGCGGTCTTGCTGATAGTCGAGAAAAGAGACATGCGCACTCCTGTTGCTTAGTTCGTATACTTGGTTGGCGAATAGGCGACGGATACGGCGTAGAGGGCGTCGACCTTGCCCAGGTCGACCTCCTCGACGAACGTAATTTTGGGGGTGCCGAGGCGCCCCGAAGGATCGACAAGCGTCATGCCACGCGTCAGGCCGGGAGCCAGCGCGACACTGGAGGAGGCCAGCACCGACTTGGTGACCATCGACGGATCGAGCACCACTGCCGCAGCCAGCGGGTCGACATAGAGGAAGCGATCGGGACTGCCGCGGCGGATGCCGTTCTGCCGGGCATGGACGGCCAGCGCGTGGGAGAAATCGCGCAGCGGGCTCGCCGCAATGCTCTCGAACAGCGCGTCGACGCGTGCGCCCTCCATGAAGTGCGTGGTGCAGGGCTCCCACGGCACGACCACTGTTTCTATACCAGCGGTGAGCACCACCTGCGCCGCCTCGGGGTCGGCGTAGATGTTGAATTCTGCAGCCGGCGTGGTGTTGCCGCGCCCGTAAACATTGCCGCCCATGATCGTGAGCTTGCCGATGCCGTCGATGATCTGGGGCTCGAGCCGGAGCGCCATGGCGAGGTTGGTCAGCGGGCCGATCATCAGGATGTCGGCCTTCTCGCCCTTGGCCGCGGCGTCGCGGAAGGTTTTGCGCAACGCGCCGATGCCGTCGTCGGAGGCGGGCAGGGCCTGTATCGCCGGGCGCCGGGCGCCGCCCAGCCCGTCATCGCCATGCACGTATTTGGCGTCGATGATCGGCTGCACCAGCGGCCGGTCGGCCCCCTTGTGCAGCGGCACGTCGACGCCCAGCATCGACAGAACCGCGAGGAGGTTCGTCGTCGCCTGGTCGAGGCCGACATTGCCGAAAACCGTGGTGACGAGGTCCGGCGTCATGCCGTTGGCAACCAGCAGGATCAGCGCCTGCGCGTCGTCGACGCCGCCGTCGCTGTCGAAAATGAAAGTCCGTTTGGTCAAGTCAGGCTACGTCCTTGTGGGTTCTGGCCTCGGCGACACGCTGCCAGAAGGTCGCGTAAGCCGCCGAGTAGTCTTTTCGGATGTCGGCGAAAGGCCGCCGGGTCAGCTCACCATTGCGCACGATCTGCTCGCCCGCAATCCAGGAATGTCTGAGGTCCCGCCCGCTCCCCGAATATACCAGCAGAGTTTCGGGGTCGGGCGTCTCGGAATAGCCCGCGCCGGAAATGTCGATGGCGATGATGTCGGCGGCCTTGCCGGCCTCGAGGCTGCCGATCTCGTGATCGAGCCCGAGCGCCCGCGCCCCGTCGATCGTCGCCATCCGTACCAATTCGCGCGAACTGATCGGCTGCGCCCGGCCCTCGCGATGCGACGCGACCTGACCCGCGACCCGCATTTCGCTGACCATGTCGTAGGAATTGTTGGCCGCGACATTATCGGTGCCGATGGCAACCACCACGCCTTTTTGGCGCAGCGTCATCGCCGGGCACATGCCCTCGCGGCCCGAGCGGAGGCCTGCGCTGGCGCAATAGGCCACTGACACGGAGGGATGCGCCGCGAAGATCTCGATATCGGCCTCGCTGAGATCGAGGCAGTGCGCGGCGTGCACGCGTCCCTCGAAGAAACCGGCGCGATCGAGCGCCTCGGTCGCCGTCAGCCCATACCGCGCCAGCGTTTCCGTATTGTCCTCGGGCCCAGCCGCCATGTGCAGATGCAACCCCGAGCCATGCTCGCGGGCGATCGCCACCTCTTGGAGCAGCAGGTCTTCGGTGTTGTCGACGTAAGGGGCGTGCGGGCCGAACCACGGAATGACCCGGCCGTCCGCCGACCGCTGCCGCTCAAGAAACGCCTTGGCCCTGGCGAGTTCCTCCTGGCCGCGCGCCGCGTCGCCGAGCTGGACGATTCCATACGCAATCACCGCCCGTAGCCCGCTTGCCTTGACCGCGTCGGCGATCTCCTCGGCGAAGAAGTACTGGTCGCAGAAGGTGGTCGTGCCCGAGAGCGCCATCTCCGCACAGGAAAGCGCCACCGCCGGACCGATGTCCTCGGCGACCAGCGACAGTTCCGGCTCGCGGATGGAGTTGTACCAGCCGTCCATGGTGAGCAGGCTCTGGCCTTCCGACCGCCCCCGGAACAGCACCATCACCGAGTGGGTATGAGCGTTCACGAGGCCAGGCATGACCAGATGGCCGGAAAGGTCGAAAACCTCGTCGAAACCGTCTGCATCTGGGGTCGATTGCTGAGGCCCCGTCGCAGTGATGCGACCGTCGCGCACGGAAATCCATCCGTTCGCCAAGACGGTATCGCTCTTGTCCACGGTCAGGATCGTGCCGCC
>JANXSI010000390.1 GCA_025352765.1 Devosia sp.
GCCCGAGACGAACTGCAGGGTGCCCGTGACGTGGGTCGCGACCTTGACCTTCATCATCTGGCCCTTCTTGGGCTCGGAGCGGATCGGCCGCGATTTCGACGGCGTCAGGCTCATCGCCTGCACCCGCGCCACCGGGCCGAGCAGGTTCACGAGGTCGGTGATGTAGTAGGGGCCCATGTCGAGCACCGGACCGCCGCCGACATCGTAATAGAAGGCCGGATCCGGATGCCAGTATTCATGGCCCGGGCAGGCAAAGAACGCCGTTCCACCGACGATTGTCCCGAGCTTGCCGCTGTCGATGACGGCGCGCGCCTGCTGGTGACCACCGCCGAGGAAGGTGTCGGGCGCCGAGCCGACGCGCACTCCCTTCCGTTTGGCCGCGGCGATCAGCGTCTTGCCTTCGGCAAAGCTCACCCCGAGCGGCTTCTCGCTGTAGACGTGCTTGCCGGCGGCAATGGCCTGGAGGCCGACCGCGACGTGGGCGCGCGGGATGGTCAGGTTGACGATGATGTCGACCGACGGGTCGGCGAGGAGCTCGTCGACCGACTTGCTGGGGACGCCGAACTCGGCGGCCTTCTTGGCCGCAACCTCGGGCCGCATGTCGGCGATGGCGCGGATGTCGAGCACCGGGAAATCCCGCATGGCCTTGAGATATTGGCTCGAGATGTTGCCCGCGCCGATGATGCCGACGCCCAGTCGTTGCCTTGCGGCCATGGAAGAGTCCTCCGAAAATGCTGTGGGCGCCGTCCGGCCGGACGCGCCGCTCGTCCTCGCTGCCATCTTTAGCCCAGTGCGGTGAACTTGAAAGAGGCCCCGAGGCACGTGCAGCAAATTTTGTGCTGCGCGTTCGCGCCTGCTACACGACGCCATGCCGCCTCTGCCGCCGACCTTCGACTATCGCCCGCCGACCGAGCCCTGGATCACCACCGTGATCGAGACCGAGCGGCTGATCCTCTGCGACAAGCCGAGCGGGCTCTTGACCGTGCCGGGCAAGGACATCTCGCTCGCGGACTGCCTCGAGGCCCGCGTGCAGGCAGCCTATCCGTGGCATCCGCTGACCAAGGTGGTGCACCGGCTCGACAAGGACACCTCGGGGCTGTTGCTGCTCGCCTTCGACAAGGCGGCGCTCGGCGATCTCGGCCAGCAGTTCGAGCAGCGCAAGATCGAGAAATACTATGTGGCGCGGGTCTGGGGCGAACTGGCCGGCGACAGCGGCGAGATCGACCTGCCGCTGATCACCGACTGGGAGAACAAGCCGCGCCAGCGCGTCGATCGCGAACTGGGCAAGCCGAGCAAGACGTTGTGGGAGGTGGTCGGCCGCGAGCGCGGCATCACCCGCGTCAAACTCACGCCGCTCACCGGCCGCACGCACCAGCTCCGCGTCCATATGCTGGCGCTGGGTCACCCGATTCTGGGGGACACCTTCTATGCCGAGGGCGCGGCCCGCGCCGCCGCCGACCGCTTGCAGCTCCACGCCGAAATGCTGGGGTTTGCCTTCCCCGGCGAGACCGAGATTCGGCGCTTCGTCTCGCCCGCGCCGTTCTAACGGCCTGGATCGGGGGCGACGGCGGCCGGACGACCTGCCTCGAGGCCCCCACCGGGGCTGCCACAATCTCACCCCGAAATCACCAAGCCGGGGCCCCATCGGGCGTCTAGCCTTGGCTTGGGGGCAACCCAGCAGGAGTTGCGTGATGCACGAGAAAACCGAGTATTTTGAAGACCTTGACGTCACACTCGAGGATCATCTCGCCGAGGGAATCGCGGCCGTGATGGCGGCCGAAGCCGAGCTCAGCCAGCCCGAAGACCTGGCCGATCTGTTCCTCGGCGAGCTCAATCGCCTATGGTCCGATCCGGCGCCGCTCGAGAGCCTCTGAGCCCGCCTTGCACTCAACGCCTGGGTCGCGTATTTGTGCGCCCAGGCACCCGTAGCTCAGCTGGATAGAGCGCTGCCCTCCGAAGGCAGAGGTCACAGATTCGAATTCTGTCGGGTGCACCAATAAAATCAATGACTTAGCTAGGTATGCCGGACACCCCGTCAGTGAGCTAGCTACCAAGTAGCTACCAATAACCCCGTCTTCTGACGGCGATATTTGGCTAATTGGTCCTCGATGCTTGGGCTCGCTTGGGAAGGTGCAAACCCGGGGGAATACGTTCGATGAGCAGCCTGCAGCGCGCGATCGAAATCGCCCTCGAGGCGCACAGGACCCAGACGGACAAGGCTGGAGCGCTCTACATACTCCACCCGCTGCGCGTTATGTTGGCGCAGCAAAGCGATGACGCCCGCATCGTCGGCGTCTTGCACGATGTCGTCGAGGACTGCGAAGGTTGGTCGTTCGACCGCCTTCGCGGTGAGGGGTTCTCCGAAACCGTGATCGAAGCGGTGAAGTCGGTCACCAAGCGGCCCGACGGGGCGGAAGAGTACCCCGCGTTCATCGCACGCGCCGCGCTGAACCCGATCGGCCGCGCCGTGAAGCTGGCCGACCTCTACGACAATTGCGACCTTCGCCGGATCGCTCGCCCCACGGTCGAGGACGATGCGCGCGTCGCGAAGTATCGTCGTGCCATCGCGCAACTCGATGGCACCCTCCCTAGATAGCCTGTGATTCAGTGGGGCAGGTCACCAAAATATCGGGGCTTCAAGCGTGTGGCCAAACGAGTTCGCGGATTCGACTCCGACCACGAACCGGCCCAATTATTCCAGCGCTGCCAAGGCAAAGGGGGCGTCTGCACAGACGCTTAGCCCCGAGCAGGTTGCGGCCCACGTTCGAGCCCGTGGCGCAGTCCCCCACCATAAGGACCAAGCGCCACGACCCCTTGATGTGCCGTGGGTACTTCTGGAGGCGGACGATCGCCGCCGAAAGAGGGCCGATATACCGACAAACGGCGGTTAATCCGTTCTGGTCGGCATGACTCACGAAACCCATTGGTTCCGTGGCCACGGACCGAGGCTTTCCTATGAAAACCAAGGTCTACAAAGAGCTGAAAGTCAACGTCGCCGCTTGCCTATTTGGTCTAGCCGCTACGCTTCACGGGCTTGCTGCGCTCGTGACTGCTTTCCACTCCTAAGCGGGGGCGCTGGGCTTCGGCCCAGCGTCCTTCTATGCGCGAATTGAGATTCGGCGTCGCTATCTGAGTCCGAGCATTATTATCTACCCGCCCCTATCCAAACTCCGCGACGAATGCCGTCAACTCGGTAGACGGGATACCATAGCTGACGAGCTTGACCTCGAGGTCGAAGTCTCGCACGAGGCCGAGCGCCCGCCTGAGCGCCGAGAAAATCCAGATTTCGGGGTTGCCGAACGCGCCGCCGCCGAGAAGCGTCAGGAACACCGCATTCGACGCGCCGTGCTGCGCAGCCGTTACTGCAGCCCACATCGTGGCCTCGTAGGCCGCCTCCAGCACGAGGGTGGCGAACGGCCGCCAGTAGGCCGCTGGCACGCCGCTATAAGCAACCGGCAGCGCCGAGCAGAACGCCTGCGAAACGACGGGGCGGACTGGGCCAGCGGCGTCAGTGACCTCCACATCACGGTGGAGCCCGATCCGGAGCTTGCCGCGGATGATGTCAACCTGCTCCTCAGATAGGGAGGCCAGATGGGCAGAAACGACGGCGACAACGAGATCACCGGCGTCCACGTCTCCGACGGCGCGACCTCGGTCGAAGGCCTGATCGGCACGACCGCTCCGACCCCGTCGAGAACGGCTGGCGCGTGTTCTATACCCGCCAGCACGGCCGCAACATCATGTTCGAAATCACCAAGAAGTAGGTTCGAACGCATCTATCGACAGAGCCCGGCCGGATATCCCGGCCGGGCTTTGTTTTGACTCCGTGCCCCTGGGAGCCGCAGAGGCGTCCGCGCGCCTCAGCTTCCCATCGTGAACGGCAGATCGATGACGGCGGTCTTGTCCAACGAGATGTCGTGGATAGTGTATTCGAGAATGTACTGGCCGGGGTCGGCGCCCGTGAGATCAAGCGTCAGCGTCAGCATGAACTCGTGGTTCTTGGCATGGCTGTTGAGCGCTAGATGGGAGAACCCCTTCTGCTCTTTGAGCACCGCGCCCTCGGCCGACTTGACCGCAAGGTCGACATCAAAACCGAAGTCGAAGGTCCCGTCGCCCTTGTCCTTCCAGCCGTAAGCGACCGGCTCGGCGTATACGACCAGCTTTTCGCCCGGCTTAAACGGGGTATCGGGCCGCGCCGTGTACATGCCGTAGGCAGCAGGCGGCTCGCTCACGAAGAAGGCGTGGGTGAATCCAAGTGGAGTCTTGTCCCAGACGGCGTCGGCCGCCAACTGCGCCTGAGCGAGGTCGTCGAGGCTCTGGGCCAGCAGGGGCAAGGGTTGGAGCAGGACAAAGAACGCGAGTGATCCAAGGAGAATGTGTTTGTTCATGCGGGTGGCCTCCGGTGACGCTGCGATCCGATAGATGAGCCGAAGACGAGGCAAGTCAATGGCTTGGTGCCATCGGTCCTGCAATTCTCAACGAAAGTGGGCTTTGAAAATTCCCTAGTTGGCAGCCCGCCTTGGTGGACTTTGCCCGCTTCGTGGTCGAGTTCGCCGACGATCAGGGCAGCAGCCGGATCGTCGCCGTGTAGTTCTTGACGAGCCGGATCAGGCACCGCTCGCTAAGCTGGTCGTCGCGTCAGGGGCACGATTTCTTGATGGAAGGTGACGCTGGCGCGGAAATGCTCGAAGTCGTGTTCGGCTCTCACGACAACAACCAAATCAATTGCCTCGCCCTCGCCTCCTGCCAGCGTATCGCGGAAGATGATCGCGAGTGTCTCTCGAGCTTCTCGCTTCGCGTCTTCGAAGCTCGCCAATTCGGTGCCCTCAACGTCAGGGCGTAACAGGCAGTTCCGGATGTCATGGAGGTCGAAGAAATATCTCGCCATGGCGGAAAGCCTCGCGCAGGTCATCGGCCGCGTCCAGCCATCGTTCGGTAGCGGACCGTGCGCTTGAACGGGGCCATCCTCGGCTAGCTCTCCACCACGTAACGAATCTTGCACTCGGGCGGACGCGTCAGGTCCGGCCGGGCGACGCTGTCTCGCGCAAATGCGCACCCCTTCGATGCGGCGAACGGCAGCAGCAAGCTGGGCAGGCGAATATCCCGGCCAAACTCCTCCAGCAGCCCAGCCCTGCGGTACTCGCCACGCCGGGCGCATCGGGGGCACTCGAAGACGATCCACGGCTCCCCTGACGTGCCAAGCGTTACCTCGCTGGACCGGGCAGGCTGCATCGCGCGGCGACGTCTCGGTGCTGTCGACCGAGCGACGTCGATCGTCACCCGCCTTGAGCCGCATTTGGGGCACCGAAGGCGGTTCGACAGCTCCTCGATCGGCAGGTCTGGGCCGAAGGTGGCAATGAGGCTGGGCAAGTGCAGAATCTGCGGCACCAACGTGCACGGCGGCTTCGACTTCAGCGCCTCGCGACGGCGGTCGCAGCGAAGCGTTACAAGCCAGTCGTCCTCGAGGGCCTGATAGAGAACGGCGACCACGTCACTTCGCTGTCGTCTTGATCCGGCGCGCCAGCTTGCGCCCCAAGGCCGCTTTTGCCTCTGATCTCTCTAGTCCAAGCGAGGCGGCGACCCGCAGCGGATCAGCGCTCGGATCGACCGCTAGGGCGGCACGAAAGCGATTTGCCTTGGAGCGGTGCTTTATATCGGAAAAGTGGGGTGACGAGCTATCTTTGCCAGCGCATGCGCGACCCGAGTTCAGCTAGGTTTGTTTTGTGTTCCAACAGTGCCCACGTCGCTCGGCTTTTGAACAACGTCTGGGAACATGATTGTGATATCGCATCTTGATCCGTCGCAGCTTGTTACCAAGTAGCAGTTCTTTGTGCTCTTTGAACACCAGACGCACATGATAAGCTCCCCACCACACCACTTCGCGAGGACAGGAGATGTCTGCGGCAGGCTGATGTGCCCGTCTGGCCGAAGAGCTAGAGCCGGGCCAATAAGCAATAGGCTCACACCTATGGTCGCAGCGACGAACCCGACCAAATTCCCGGTTTTCATCCGTCTGCTAGGCGCTAACGCGCGCAGGATTGCAGTTGGTTTCATTGAGGTGTTCGCTTTTTCCTAGTTGACGGAATTTGTTTATTCGCCGGGTGTAGGTCGGCTGCGGCCCAACAATTGACGGGCGTCACCGGATATGTAGAACGGCCATTTACCCAGAGATTTCCCGATCTGCAGATCTCTTGTGCGAGGAATCTTCAGAAACTGATCGCGTAAACTAGACCCGGCAACGGCTATCAGCCTGTGTTGGCTTGCCCTTCTACTTCGGCCACGGCGGGAAGCGTGCGGCCACGCAAACCGAATCCGGAGTATTCCCTTCTACGCAGTAGTAGATCGTGCAGGCT
>JANXSI010000392.1 GCA_025352765.1 Devosia sp.
TGCCCGCGTCACCAATCTCGAAAACGGCCGCTCGGTGGTCGTTCGCATCAACGATCGCGGCCCCTATATGCAGGGCCGGGTCGCCGATCTGTCCTACGAGGCAGCCTCGATGCTCGGCTACGTCGACAAGGGCAGCGCCAATATCGAAATCAAGTATGTCGGCCCGGCGCCTCTCAATGTCGACGATACCCGCATGCTGATGGCGTCGCTGAGCACAGCGCCCCAACTCGACATGCAGGGCGAGACGCGCATTGCCATGGCGACCGTATCCGCTCCCCCACGCCCGTCGCGCTCCGCGTCGAGTGGCCGCGACCCGCTCTCGGGCGGCCTCGTCGGCGACATCGTCAGTCTGTTCGGCTATGCCGAATCTCCGAGCAGCGGGACTGTCAACTCGGCCATCGATGCCGCAAACGCCATGGCGACACGCGCCGGTGCACTCGACGAATGGAAGAATTCGGTCGACGTCGACGCGCGCAAGATCAAGCTCGAACTCGGCACCTTCGCCGATCCGGTTGCGGCGCTGTCGATCACGGAATCCTTTGCCATGCTCGGCGCCGTCGACGAAGACGCCGTCGTCCTTGACGGGCGCGCGGCCACACGATTGACACTGACCCATCTTAAGCCCGGTGTGTCGCGCGGCGACGTGGTGTCGCTCGTGCAACAACTTGGCCTCACCGACGTAGTTCTCTATTAGTCGGGCGACGACAGCGCCCCTTCGGGCGCAATTGGTTGGAATGATGCGGTTTCGTTTCGGCGCGGCCTTAATTGCTGGAGCGTTGGCCTTGTTGCTGACGCTGCCGGTTTTCGCTCAGGAATTCGACAGCAAGGCCAAGTTCGCCGTGCTGATCGACTACGAATCGGGCACCGTGCTCTACGACAAGAATGGCGATCAGCGGCTCGAGCCGGCCAGTATGGCCAAGCTTATGACCATCGCCGTGGTCTTTACCTATTTGCAGCAGAAGAAGCTGACGCTCGACGACGAGTTCTTCATCTCGGAGCACGCCTGGCGCGACGGCGGCGCCTCATCGGGCGGGTCGACGATGTTCGCCAAGCTCAATTCGAAAATCAGAGTGGAAGATCTAGTCAAGTCCGTGATCATCCAATCCGGCAACGACGCAGCGATCGCGCTGGCCGAGGGGATCGGCGGGACCGAGCAGACCTTTGCCACGATCGAGAACAAGCTCGCCAAGCAGATCGGCCTGACCGGCAGTCACTTCGTCAACGCGACCGGCCTGCCGGACCCCGACCAGTATTCGACGGCCCACGACCTCGCCAATCTCAGCCGCTACATCATCCAGACCTTCCCCGAGTACTATCCGATCTTTTCGATGCCGGAATTCACCTGGAACAAGATCCGGCAGGCCAACCGCAACTCGCTGCTCGAGGTCGGGATCGGCGTCGACGGGCTGAAGACTGGCCACACCGAGGAAGCGGGCTATGGCGAAGTCGCTTCGGCACCCAATGACGGTCGTCGCCTGATCGCCGTGCTCCATGGCCTGACGTCGATGCGGGAGCGCGCCGAAGAGGCTCGCAAGCTCATCACTTGGGGTATGCGCGGCTTCGAGCTGATCCCGGTGTTCCCTAAGGATCGCGTCGTCGCCTACGCCAACGTGTTCGGCGGCAACAAGCCAAGCGTCGGTCTCGTCGGCAAGGACAAGATCGACCTGTTTGTCCCCAAGGGCGCCGACAACTGCCCGAGCGCCACGGTTACGTACAAGGGACCGCTCCGTCCTCCCGTGAAGCAGGGGCAGCAAGTTGCGAAGCTCAATGTCTATTGTGGCGACAAGCTGGTGCAGCAGACGCCGCTTTATGCCGCCGAAGACATCACCGATGGCGATCTCATCCGCAAATCGACGGATGCCGCCAAGCACCTGCTCCTCGGCTGGCTGCCCTGATGCTTGATCGCACCGCGAGCCGCGCACGGTTCATCACTTTCGAAGGCGGCGAGGGAGTCGGCAAGTCGACACAGGTGAAGCGTCTGGTCAACTCGCTGAGCCGCCGCGCCATCCCTGCAGTGCGGACGCGCGAACCGGGCGGAACGCCCAAGGCCGAAGCGGTCCGCGCCTTCATCCTGCAGGGCCGCTCGGAGCAGTGGGGCCCTGGTGCCGAGGCCGTGCTGTTCGCCGCGGCGCGGCTCGACCACGTCAACCAGTTGATCGCCCCGAACCTCAGTTCCGGCCGCTGGGTGGTGTCAGATCGCTTTTCAGATTCGACCCGGGCCTATCAGGGACTGACCGGCGGCGTCGACGTCAAGCTGATCGATGCGCTCGAGACCCTCGCCCTCGATGGCCACAAGCCGGACCTGACGATCATTCTCGATATGGATCCGGAGATCGCCTTCCGTCGCGTGCTCGAACGCGAAACCGAGGCATCGCTCGTTGCCACCGGCGACCGCTTCGAAAAGGAAGATCTCGACTGGCACCGCCGGCTGCGCGAGGCTTTCCTCGCGATCGCCCGCAACAATGTCGAGCGCTGCGCAGTCATCCCCGCCAACCAGAGCGAGGACGCGCTCGAGATCGAAGTCTGGGACGTGCTGACGCGGCGTTTTCCCGAGCTTGCCGCCGAGCCAGTGGCGTGACCGACGAGATCGACGTCCGCGAGCCGGACCAGCTCGCCGGCGTGCCGCTTCCCGAGAGCCGCACGCTGACCATTGGCCACGCGGCGGCCCGCGCCAGCGTCATGGCAGCCCTCGACAATTCGCGGCTGCCCGGCGGCATCCTGCTGCACGGTCCGCGCGGCATCGGCAAGGCGACACTGGCCTTCGACATCGCCCGCACCGTGTTCGCCCGCACCGGGGACGAGGAGCCCAACCACATCGCCGCGCAGGTGGCCGCCGGCGGCTACCCGAACCTGCGCGTCCTGCGCAAGGCGCCGCGCGAGACGGGCAAGGGCTTCTACACGGCCATCCGCGTCGACGAAGTACGGGGACTGATCGAGGAGTCGCGGCTGACTCGCGGCCGCGCCGGCTTCCGCATCGTCATCGTCGACTCGATCGACGACTGCAACGCTGCCTCGGCCAACGCGCTGCTGAAGATCCTCGAGGAGCCGCCGGCCGAAACCCTGTTCCTGCTAGTCTCGCATCGGCCCGGTGGGCTGCTGCCAACCATCAAGTCGCGCTGCCAGTCGGTGGCACTGAGGCCTCTCGGCGCTGCCGATGTCCGCTCCGTGCTGGGTGACCAGCCTGGGCTCGACATCGCAGTGGCTCTCGCCGCCGGCCGGCCACGACGTGGTTTCGAGGCGCTGGCGCTCGGCGACGACAAGGGGCTGACCGCGTTGCAAGGCTGGCTCAAGGCACCCGGCAACGGCGCCGCCGCCGGCTATCTGACGATTGCCGAGACGCTCGCCGCCGACAAGGAAGGGGCGTCGCTCGCTTTCGGCAAGGAGATGCTCCGCGACTGGATCGCCCAAGAGGCCCGGGCCGCCGCGGAATCCGGCGCCAAGCCCCGGCTTGCCTCAGCCAGCACGCTATGGGACAAGGCCACCGCCCTGTTTGCCGACGCCGAGGAATACAATCTCGACGCACGGCAGACCCTAATCTCGCTGTTTGACGCGATCAGGCGGCACGCCCTGTCCCATCTTGTGTTGGCCCCAGTCCGATGACCCGCAACGCCTATTACCTCACTACCGCGATCGCATATCCCAATGGGGAACCACATATCGGGCATGCCTACGAGATGATCGCGACTGACGCGATCGCGCGCTGGCGCCGTCTCGAGGGCCGGGATGTGTTCTTCCTGACCGGCACGGATGAGCATGGGCTGAAGATGGTGCAGACCGCCGAACGGGAAGGGCTCTCCACCAAGGCGCTAGCCGATCGGAATTCGGCACGCTTTCGCGAGCTGGCCAAGACTCTCAACATCTCGAACGACGACTTCATCCGCACTACCGAGGAGCGCCACTTCAAGTCCGCCCAGGAAATCTGGCGCCGCATGGAGAGGGCCGGCGACATCTACCAGTCGACCTACACCGGCTGGTATTCGGTGCGCGACGAAGCCTATTTCGACGAGAGCGAGCTCACCGAGACGCCGAGCGGCAAGAAGCTCGCGCCCTCCGGCGCCGAAGTGAGCTGGGTCGAGGAGCCGAGTTATTTCTTCCGCCTCTCCGCCTTCGCGGACCGGCTGCTGAAACTCTACGACGAGCAGCCCGACTTCATCGCCCCCAAGGAGCGGCGCAACGAGGTGATCTCTTTCGTCAAAGGGGGCCTCGATGACATCTCGATTTCGCGAACGACGTTCGACTGGGGCATCCCGGTCCCGGACGCGCCCGGGCACGTCATGTATGTCTGGATCGACGCGCTGACCAACTACATCACCGGCGTCGGCTTTCCCGACGATACGGGCGCGCAATTCGAGAAGTTCTGGCCGGCGGACCTGCACGTCATCGGCAAGGACATCATCCGCTTCCACACGGTCTACTGGCCGGCATTCCTGATGAGCGCGGGCCTCGCCGTGCAGAAGCGCGTTTTCGCCCATGGCTTTCTGACCTCGGAAGGCAAGAAGATGTCGAAGTCGGTCGGCAACGTCGTCGATCCGTTCGTCACGGTCGAGGAATTCGGCGCCGATCCGGTACGCTTCTATTGCCTGCGAGAGATCTCCTGGGGCCAGGACGGCGACTGGGGCCGCGAGAAATTCATCAACCGCAACAACTCCGAACTCGCCAACAATTTTGGCAATCTCGCGCAGCGCTCGCTCTCGATGATCTCCAAGAATTTCGGCGGACAGATGCCGCCGCGCCAGTCGGGTTCTGGCGAAGACAACAAGATCATCGCCGAGACCATCGCGGCCATCAGCCGGATGGAAAACGCCATGGTCACCGAGCAGCTGCACGAGGCAACGGCCGAGCTGATCGCGGCGCTGAGTGCGGCGAACCTCTATTTCGCCGAGCAGGCGCCGTGGGGCCAGAAATCGGACATGGCACGCATGGGTGCGATCCTTGCGACCACGGCCGACGTCATCCGCCGCGCTGCCATTGCCGCCCAGCCCTTCGTGCCTGAGGCAGCATCGCGCTTCCTCGACATGCTCGCGGTGCCCAAGGACCAGCGGCTGCTGCAGCACGCGCTCGATCCCGACCTGGTCGTGCCCGCGGCAACGGTGCTGCCTGCACCCGAGCCGGTATTCAGGAAGTTCGAGACGGCCAAGGCCGGCTGACCGTGCTGATCGACAGCCACTGCCATCTCGACTTTCCCGAGCTCGTGGCTGACCGAGCCGGCGTTCTGGCGCGTGCCCGGGCCAACGGTGTCGTGGGCATGGTGACGATCTCGACCCGCGTTCGGCAGTTCGACGCCATTCGAGCGATCGCCGACGAAAACCCGGAAGTCTGGTGCTCGGTCGGCACCCACCCGCAGCACGCCGACGAAGAGCTCGATATCCAGACCGCCGACCTAGTCCGGCTGGCCGAACACCCGCGCTGCATCGCCATCGGCGAGGTCGGGCTCGACTACCACTACGATGACTCCTCGCCTGAGGGACAAGCCATCGGCCTGCGCCGCCATATCGCGGCATCTCGCGAGACCGGACTGCCGCTGATCATTCATGCCCGCGATGCGGACGAGGATATGGCAGCGATCCTCGAGGAAGAAACAGGGAAGGGGGCCTTCCCCTTCGTCCTGCATTGCTTTTCCTCCGGCATCGATCTTGCCCGGCGCGGCCTGGCACTCGGCGGCTACATTTCGTTCTCCGGCATCGTGACGTTCAAGAACGCCAAGTCGATCCAGGAGGTCGCGGCCTTTACGCCGGCCGACCGCATCCTGGTCGAAACCGACGCGCCGTATCTCGCGCCCGTTCCGCACCGCGGCCATTCCAATGAGCCGAGCTTCGTGCTCCATACTGCCGAGAGGCTCGCCGAACTGCGTGGCGTGTCGCTCGCCGAAATCGGCGCGAGCACCACAGGCAATTTCTTCAAATTGTTTTCAAAGGCAGCCAGTTGATGGCCAATGCGACCCGGATCATTGCCACTGTCATGGGATCAGGGTCGTCCGGCGGCGTGCCGCGGATCGGTGGCGACTGGGGAGCGTGCGATCCGGCAAATCCGAAGAACCGGCGCCGGCGCTGCTCGCTGCTCCTCGAGGGCTGGACCGGCACCAGTGGACCCACACGGATCATCATCGACACCGGTTGCGATCTGCGCGAACAGCTCCTCAGCGCCAACGTCGACCGCGTGGATGCCGTGTTATATACGCATGAGCACGCCGACCATACGCATGGCATCGATGATCTCCGCGTGCTGGCACTCAACACCGGTAAGCGCGTCGATGTCTACTTCAGCCATGAAGCCGGGCAACGCATCGTCCAGTCGTTTGCGTACTGCTTCACCGCGCCGCCGGGCAGCGGCTATCCGCCGATCCTCAACCAGAATCTAATCGAGGCCGCGTCGCCGCTCACCATTTCCGGGCCTGGTGGCGACATCCAGATCCTGCCTTTCCGCCAGCAGCATGGCGAGATCTTCTCACTCGGATTCCGGATCGGCAGTTTTGCATATTCCTGCGACTTGAGCGGCATACCGGCCGAGTCGCTGAACGCGGTCTCCGATCTCGATGTTTGGGTCGTCGACGCGCTGCGGCCGGCCCCGCATCCGAGCCACTTGAGCCTCTCACAGTCGCTTGAGCTCATTTCAAGGTTACAGCCGCGCGAGGCCGTGCTGACCAATTTGCACATCGACCTCGACTATGCCGAGACCGACCGCATCACGCCCGCCAACGTCCGTCCGGCCTATGATGGCTTGCAGATCGACGTCACGGCCGGACGTGTCCTGGGAGACCGCTGAATGCCGTTCGAGACGATTGAAACCGGCATCGCGCCATCGGCATCGCCGGTCAGCGACTGCAACCGAGCCGGCCGGCACCTCTGGCTTGTCGCCATCGCCGAGGATCCGGTCACCGGCAACATTGTCGATGGCGGCATCGAGGATCAAACTCGGCAGACCCTGGCCAATCTCGATCAGGCCGTCCGCGCGGCCGGTGGCACGCTCGCCGACATCGTCAGCGTCCAGGTCTTCCTGACCGATCGCAACGACGCCGGCGGCATGAACAGGGTCTACGCCGAGCACTTCGCCAAGCCGTATCCCGTGCGGGCAACGGTTGTGGTCAAGGAACTGCTGGCCGCGGGCCTCCGGATCGAGATCACGGCAACGGCGGTGCTGAGCTAGACCCGAGACAGTCCGCGTAATCTTCCAGCCCGAGCAAACACACAAAAGTTCCATAATATATCTTATGCGAATCATAGGGATGCCGAAATGCCCACCGAAGAAGTCCTGATCCAGTCCCTCACCGCAGCCCAGCGCAGTGGCAGCCGTGACGTCGACGCGTCGCGCTACAGCGGCCTCGACCGCGCTGCCGCCTATCGGATCCAGAGCGGCGTGCTGACGTCGCTGCACGAGACCGTCGGCATGCTCAAGACGGCAGTTCATTCGGACGGTGTGGGCGTTGTTGCGCCGATCTATGCTACCCATGTCGGCTCGGCGCCGGACTACCGAGTCCCGGCCGCACTCGTCATCGGACTGGAAGTCGAAGTCGGCGTCGTCCTCGCCAAGGACGTGCCCATGGACGCCAAACTCGATACCGGCGCGCTCGCTGCAGCCATCGATCACTATTTTCTCGGCGTCGAGATCTGCGGCACCCGGTTCGTCGATCGGTCACTGGCCGGTCCCACTGGCGGACTTGCCGACAATATGTCGGCGCTGGGCTACGCCATGGGCGCCAAGCGGCCGCTGGGAGACCAGATCGAGGGATTGCTGGTCGAGCTGGAGTTTGCCGGTACGACAATTTTCTCGGCGCCCGCCAAGCATGGGTTCGGCACCGTGCTCGCGTCGCTGCTCGCTTATGCCCGCAACCAGCAGGCTGCCTATCCCCTCAAGTTGGGAACGATCATCACCACGGGCTCGATGTGCGGCCTTGTTCCGACCTCCGGAACTGGCCACGTGGTTGCCCGATTGGGCGGCGACTCCATCGAATTCGATATCGTCTGATGGAGTTTCCGATGCAGCCCTCCCGTGACCTCGCCCGTCTCGTCGAAATCATGGCGGCGCTCCGCAATCCCGTCGGCGGCTGTCCATGGGATCTCGAGCAGGATTTCGCGTCGATCCGCCACTACACGATCGAAGAAGCCTATGAGGTCGCTGACGCCATAGAGCGCAAGGACTTCGACGATCTGCGCGAGGAGTTGGGCGACCTGCTGCTGCAGCCAGTTTATCACGCCCAGATGGCTTCGGAGTTGGGGCTGTTCGACCTCGGCGACGTCGTCCAGGCGATCACCGAAAAGCTGATCCGCCGGCACCCGCACGTCTTCGGCGAAGAGGCTGCCCGCAGCGCCGGTGGGGCCAAGGCCAAGTGGGACGACGTCAAGGCCGACGAGCGCGCCAATAGGGCCGCGAAGCGCCAGACTGAGCCGTCCGTGCTCGACGATGTGCCGCAGGTGCTCCCGTCCCTCGCCCGCGCCGAAAAGCTCACCAAGCGCGCCGCGACGGTCGGCTTCGACTGGCCTGATGCCGACGCGGTATGGGCCAAGGTCTCCGAGGAAATCGCGGAACTGCGCGAGGCCGCGACCCCAGCCGGGCGGCACGAGGAGATGGGCGATCTGCTGTTCGCCATGGCCAATCTCGCCCGACACATGGGGATCGACGCCGAGGCGGCGCTGCGCGACGCCAACGCCAAATTCACGCGCCGTTTCCACCATGTCGAAGCCCGCGCCAAGGCCGATGGCATCCCCATCGCCGAGGCCGGCCTGCAACGGCTCGACGGCTACTGGAACGAGATCCGCGCGGCCGACAAGCGGAAGGCCTAACTGGCCTCGATGCGGCCCGCGAACCGGGCAGAAAAACTGTCGGCGTGGCGCGGATCGACGCGGACCTCATAGGTCTGCCCCTCCTCGTCCGGCTCGTCTTTGCCGATGATTTCGGCGTGGCCGTAGAGCCAGCCGACATCGGCGCCGCCGCTCGCATGCGGCACCCGCACACGATAGGTCCGGCTCTTGCCCGCAAGGGTCTTCTCGATGATCTCGAGGAGCGCGTCGACGCCCTGCCCGGTCTGCGCCGAGAGCGGCACGGTCGCCGCGACGGAGCCGGCTGACTTGACCGTCTGCAGGGCCTCCCGCTGATAAATCTCGTCGGGCCCGAGCAGATCGACCTTGTTCCAGACCTCGATGATCGGCGTTTTTTCGGCCGAAACACCGAGTTCCGTCAGTACCTTAAGGACGTCGAGCGCCTGCGCGGCGTGATCAGGATTGGCGACATCGCGGACATGAAGGATAATGTCGGCCTCGGTGACCTCCTCGAGCGTTGCGCGGAAGGCGGCAACCAGCGTGGTCGGTAGATCGGCGACAAAGCCGACGGTGTCGGACACCATGATAGCGCGGCCATGCGGCAATTCGAGCTTGCGGATCGTCGTATCGAGCGTCGCGAAGAGAAGATCCTCGGCGAACACCCCTGCCCCGGTCAGCGTGTTGAACAGGCTGGATTTTCCAGCGTTGGTGTAGCCGACCAGCGCGACGATCGGGATCTGTACGGCGTCGCGATTGCCCCGCTGCTGCCCGCGTGTCCGCTTGACCTTCTCTAGCCGATCCTCAAGCAGCTTGATCCGTTCGTCGAGCAGACGCCGGTCGCTTTCAATCTGCGTTTCGCCCGGACCGCCGAGGAAGCCGAAGCCACCGCGCTGCCGTTCGAGGTGGGTCCAGGAGCGTACCAGCCGGCTCTTTTGATAATTGAGGTGCGCCAGCTCGACCTGCAGGACGCCTTCGCGCGTCGCCGCACGTTCACCGAAGATTTCGAGGATCAGCGCCGTGCGATCAAGGACCTTGGCGCCCGTCTCGGTCTCGAGATTGCGCTGCTGCACCGGCCCCAGCGCGATATCGACCAGAAGCAACTCGACGTTGCCCTCGGTGACGCGCTTTTTCAGCTCCTCGACATGGCCGCCGCCGATGAAGGTCGCCGGCTTGATCTCGCGGACCTTGACGATTTCCGAGAACACGATGTCGACACGGATCGCCTCGGCAAGCCCTTCGAACTCGGCCTTGCGCATCTCGATCGAATGGGTCGAGGCGACGCCGCGGACGTCGGGAATGATCAGTCCGACGCGGGTCGGCGCCGGACGCTGGTCAATGAAACGTTGCGGACCGCCGGAGCTGTCCTCGTCGTCGAAATCATCACTCATATGACGGATCAGTCGTCCACGTGTTCGGGGTCAAACAGCTGGATCGGCGCACCCGGCATGATGGTCGAGATGGCATGCTTGTAGACCAGCTGTGACTGCGCATCGCGGCGCAGCAGAAGGCAGAAATTGTCGAACCAGGTGATGACGCCCTGGAGCTTGACGCCATTGACCAAAAAGATCGTCAGCGGGACCTTCTGCTTGCGCACGTGATTGAGAAACGAATCTTGGAGATTTTGCTGCTTTTCAGCGGGCATTTGGGGCCTCTTCTTCATTTTCGGCGGGAGTGTGGCCGCCATGACTGCCGGGACGGAAAGGTGCCTAGCACCCTGCCGCGTACGTCCCTGGTCCGCCTTCCCACACGGTCAATATGGCATATCGGATTCGCTATGCCTACCCGACAGGGCGCGTCAAAGTCCGAGCGACTTGATCTTGCGGTGCAGTGCGCTGCGCTCCATGCCTACAAACTCGGCGGTCTTTGAGATATTTCCGCCGAAGCGCTCGATCTGCGCCATCAGATATTGCCGCTCAAAGACCTCCCGCGCCTCGCGCAGCGGCAGGCTCATCAGGTGTGCCGACTCGTCGGTATCGCCCACCGTCGGCAGCATTTCGCCGATATCGGAGGGCAGCATCTGCGCCGTGATTATGCCGTTCTCGGGCTGCGAATCCTTGATCAGAATCAGCAGCCGCTCGATCGAGTTGCGCAGCTGCCGGGCATTGCCGGGCCAGTCCTGGGCCTGCAGCACAGCGATCGCGTCCTCGCCGATGGCGAGGCTCTTGAGGTTGTGCATCCGGGCGATCTGCTCGACGAAGAGATCGACCAGCGGCGGCACGTCCTCACGGCGCTCCTTCAGCGGGGCCAGCGGCAGCGGTACGATCGACAGCCGGTGGAAGAGGTCCGAACGGAAGCTGCCATCGTCGATGAGCTGCGAAACGTTCTGCGAGCTCGAGGCGATGATGCGCACGTCGATCGGCACGGCCATATTGCCGCCGACCCGATTGAACTTGTTCTCGACCAGTGTGCGAAGCAACGCGCCCTGCGCCACGGCCGGCAGCGCGGCAACTTCGGACAGATAGAGCGTGCCGCCATGGGCCCGCTCCAGTGCGCCAACCTCGGTCCGCACGGAGCCGGTCTTCTCCCGCGCCTCGCGGCCGAACAGCACCACGTTCACTTCGTCCGGCGAGTAGAGCGAGCAGTTGATCTCGACGAACGGCGCATCGGCTCGGGGGCTACGTTGGTGGATCAGGCGGGCAGCCAGGCCCTTGCCCGAACCCGAGGGCCCCGAGATGAAGATGCGCGAATTGGTCGGCGCCGACTTGTCGATGATGCCGCGCGCCTGCTGCAGCGACGGCGACGTGCCGACCATGTCGATCGACTGCGTGCTGGCCCTGCCCCGCAGTTCCTCGACTTCGCTCTTGAGGCGCGTCGCCTCCATGGCGCGCTGCGTGATGAGCAGCAGCCGGTCGATCTTGAACGGCTTTTCGATGTAGTCGTAGGCGCCGCGCCGGATGGCCGAGACGGCCGTTTCGATGTTGCCGTGCCCCGAGATCATCACCACCGGCATGTCCGGGTGCTGGCTCTGGAACACGTCGAGCAGCTGCAACCCGTCGAGGCGCGATCCCTGCATCCAGATGTCGAGATAGACGAGGCTCGGCCGCCGCCGCGCGATCTCGTTCAGGCCGGAATCGGCATCGTGCGCCTGCCGGGTCTCGTAGCCTTCGTCCTCAAGGATTCCCGCGATCAGATCGCGGATATCGTCTTCGTCGTCGATGATCAGAATGTCACGCGCCATACTATGTCTTCTCGACCGCCAAGGCGGCCGGCTCCTCTTGGCTTTCAGCCTTGGGGGGTACCGGTTCCGGCTGGGCGCCGGTTTCGGCAGGTGACCCATCCACTTCATCCGGATGGAGCAGCGGCAGGGTGAAGGTGAAGCACGCGCCGATGCGGCCGTTCGCATCGGGTTCGGCATCGATCAGCTCGACGCTGCCGCCGTGCTGCTCGATGATGCGCGCGACGATCGCGAGGCCGAGGCCGGTGCCCTTCTCGCGCGTCGTTATATAGGGCTCGAGCAGACGCTGCCGGTTTTCTTTCGGCCACCCCTTGCCGTTGTCCGAGATCGAGAGGCGCGCCTTGTCCCCTTCGGTGCGGACTTGCACGGTGATCACCGGATCCTTGATCGCATCGAGCCCGGCTCCCTCGATCGCCTCGACGGCGTTCTTGATGAGATTGGTCAGCACCTGCGAAATGAGCCGCGGATCAAAGAACGCCGTCAGAGGCGCCTCCGGCATGTCGATGTTGATGGCAACATCGGGCAGCCGCACGCTTTCGAGGAACACCGCCGAGCGGACCGTTTCACTGAGATCGGCCTTGATCGGCGTCGCCTCGGGCATGCGCGCGAAGGACGAGAACTCGTCGACCATCCGGCCGATGTCCCCGACCTGCCGCAGGATCGTGTTGATCGACTTGTCGAAGACCTCGAAATCGTCGGCGAGCTTCCCCGCATAGCGCCGGCGCAGGCGCTCGGCGGCCAACTGGATCGGCGTCAGCGGGTTTTTGATTTCATGCGCGATGCGGCGCGCCACATCGGCCCAGGCTCCGGTACGCTGCGCCGAGAGGAGGTCGGTGATGTCGTCGAGCGTGACGACATAGCCCTTGCTCTCGGCAATGCTGCCTTCGCGGGTCAGTTGCACCTGGTACGTCCGATAGTCCGGTCCGGACCCAAGTTCGATCTGGTCGCGGATCTGGCCGCGGCGCGAGGCCTTGGCGCGTTCGACGATGGGGCCAAGGGCCGGAACGACATCGCTCACCTGCTGGCCGATGACCGAAATTTCGTCCTTGCCCAGCATCTCGACCGCCCGCGCATTGAACAGCGTGATCGCCCCGAACGGATCGAGCCCGACGATTCCTGCGGACACGCCCTCCACCACGGCTTCAGTGAACTGCCGGCGCTTCTCATTGGTTTCATTGGCCTGCACCAGGGCGACGTGCTGGGTCCGCAATTGCCGCGTCATGGTATTGAAGCGATTGGAGAGATCGCGCAGATCGCCCCTCCCCGGCTCGACCGGCACCTGCACGTCGAGATCACCGTCCGACACGCGGCTCGAGGCGATCATCAGATTACGGATCGGGTCTACGAACCTGTTGGCGAGCGCGATGCCGATCCAGAGCGCCGCCAGCAGCAGCACCAGGGCAAGGCCGAGATACATGATTGTGAAGGTGATCTGGAACACCAGCCGGTTCGACTCGTACTGGCGGTACTCGGTGACGTTGTCGTCGGTGAGCCGCATGAACTCGAGCACTTCGGGGTTCACCGGGCGAGCCACGAACAGGTAGACGTCCTGGTATCCCCGAAGTTTGACGATCGCGCCGACAAGCTGGGTATCGCCTGGTGAGATCAGTGTCGGCACGCCCTCGTCGACATGCGAAATCAGCCCGTCGGGCAATTGCGGCGCGACGTTCTGGGCGTTGATCTGTGCCTTCATCAGCGTATTGCCGTCGGCCGAGAGCAGCACCGCAAACGGCAGCGATCGTGTCACGGCGAGCGCTGTCATGATGCGCTGGAACTGCACACGGTCGGTTTCGAAGGTCGGGCGCGACTGCTCGAGTTCTCCGGCGACCCAAATGATGTCGTCACGCAGCACCTGCGCGTGCTCGTTCATGTAGGATCGCGCCACGAGGCGCGAGCTCTCGACCATGGTCTTGGTCCGCTCGCTGAACCACTGGTCGAGCCCCTGGTTGAGCGAGATGGTGGCAACCACGGCAACGATGATTGCGGGCACCGCGGCGGCCACGGCGAACATCGTGACCATACGTAACTGCAAGCCCGAGCCAGCCTGCCCGAGGAAGCGCGACTGCATCAGCAGCATGGCTTCGGTGACGACGAGGGCCACGACGAGCAGCACCAGCAGCCCGTTGGCGATCCAGATCAGCGTCCACACTTCGGGCGTCGGCTGAATGCCGGTGGCACCGGTCATGATCAGGAATGAGCCTGACGCGACGAGGACCGAAAGCACGACGACAATTAGCCCCACGGCCCGCAAGGCCTGGCGGCCGCGCTGACTGAACAGGGATCGCGATGCTTTGGCGGCAGGCGACGCGGATGGTTCCGGGAAGCCGCCGCTGGCCAGCGCGGTGTCGCTCATCTCAAAGACGGTTCCCAAGGTTTCCGCAAATCACGCTTAGGGTGACGCAATCGGCCGGACCCTTCAAGACAATTGTTGCTTAAATGTGACACCGGCCGCCGGCGACTGTTCAAACTTACATCCGCGTAAGGCGGCATAATCGCTGTGCACTGACGCAACGAAACGCCCGCGACGCGGTTCGTAGAGCGAAACCATCGTCTGGACAGCGTCATGACCAACACTTCGATCTCACCTCCTGCCCGTGGGTATAATCTGGGCGGCATGGCCCTCGTTGCCGTGAGCCTCCTTGCGCTTCTCGACTCTGTCTTCAACTACCTCTCCCGGGGCAACGGGATCAGCGGCACCGAAGGCGCCCTTCTGGTTGTGGTTTCGACAGTGCTGATGTTGATCGCCGCGATCCTGCTCGCGCGGGACATGGTGCGCGGTTGGGTCAGGGTGACGTTCGAGATCCTGATCGTCCTCGACTTCATCGGCACCGCGGCTGCCGCCTACTTTCTCAACGCGTGGCTTCTAGTGGCCGTCGTCGCTCTGGCGGCGATCGCGTGGCTTGCCCACGTTTTCGCGGCTGCGCCGCGCTCCTCCCACCAGATGATCGGGTGAAGCCATGAACTGGCGCCTCTTCGCACTCGCCGCGCTCGCGGCCGCGTCCTCTTCCCTCGCCTATTCGGCCGACCAGCCAGGTTCCAAGGCCAGCGACGGCAGCCAGGCCTGGTACACTTTTACCGGCCAGCTCAACGCGCAGAAATATGCCACCGCCGATCAGATCACCCCGGACAATGCGGGCAGGCTGCAGACAGCCTGGCAGCTCCACACCGGCGACATCTCCGACGGCAGCAAAAAGGACGGCCCGCCCTCGACGGTCTGGTCAGCGACACCGCTCTTTGTGAACGACACGGTCTACGTTTCGACCCCCTTCTACCGCGTCCTGGCCGTCGAACCGGACACCGGCAAGATCAAATGGACGTTCGACAGCAAGTCGATCCTCAAGGGACTGACCCAGGGCGCCCTGAAGACACGCGGCGTTGCTTATTGGCAGGCGGAGACGCCGGTCGCCAGTGAGGCCTGCCAGAAGATCATCTACATCGGCACGAT
>JANXSI010000414.1 GCA_025352765.1 Devosia sp.
CGGCGCATTGCCGGTGTTCACTGCCGCCTCGGCAAGGTCGACGCAGCGCACGAGGTAAGTGTGGTCAGTCTGGTTCACGATCGCTCTCCGGTTGCCGCGAGTTCATCGTGACGGAGGGGGAATGTCCAGAGGGGCTTGCCTCGGTCGAGCTGCGCTCGGAACAGATCTCGCAGTCGTCTCCCTCCCCCATGCGGGGAGGGATCAAGGGTGGGGGTCGAGGAGCCCGGTCGCTATCTGATCCGCACCGGGCTCTCCAACCCCCACCCCATCCCTCCCCGCAAGGGGGAGGGAGGCCAGGGTATCGGCATTGGGGTTTCCCGCGCGCCCTTGATGCCCGCCACTGCCGTGGCCTTCTCCGCTCAAATCGATCCACTGGATCGATTTGCCGGCTGCGCCGTCGCTCCGAAGCCCCGCATGGGTGAGGGAGGCGACTGCGAAATCTGTTCCGAGCGCAACTCGACCGAGACAAGCCCTCCCCTCTGGACATTCCCCCTCCGTCACGATGAACTTGCGGCAACCGGAGAGCGATCGTGAACCAGACTGACCACACTTACCTCGTGCGCTGCGTCGACCTTGCCGAGGCGGCGGTGAACACCGGCAATGCGCCGTTTGGCTCGCTGCTGGTCTCGGGCGACGGCGCGGTGCTGTTCGAGGATCACAACCGCATCGCCGGCGGCGACGACACGCTGCACCCCGAAATCGAGATCGCCAGATGGGCGGCCGCGCACATGACGCGGGACGAGCGCGCCCGCGCCGTCGTCTATACCTCGGGCGAACATTGCCCGATGTGCTCGGCGGCGCACGCTTGGGTAGGGCTCGGCAAGATCGTCTATGCCGGCTCGTCCGAGCAGCTGACAGCCTGGCTCACCGAGATCGGCGGTCCGCTGCCGCCGGTGAACGTCCTGCCCATTGGCGCGATCCTGCCCGGCACCGAGGTCGAGGGACCCGACCCTGCCCTCGCCGAGCGCCTCAAGACGCTGCATCAGCGTTGGGCCCGCGCGCATCGCTGAAAAGCATCAGGCCCGCATCGCTGCGGGCCTGTATTGGGTTAAGAACAGCGATTCAGTCTATTCGGCCGCGACCTTCTTGGGGGTGACGGCGGCGTTGTAGGCGTTGAGCATCGCCTCGCAGGTCCGGCCCGGCTTGAAGTTGTACTCGCCGACCACCGAGACCGGGGTGATTTCCGCGGCGGTGCCGGTGAGGAAGCACTCGTCGAAATTGGCAAGCTCCTCGGGCATAATGTGCCGCTCGATGACCTTGTAGCCCTGCGCCTTGGCGAGGCCGATCACGGTCTGCCGGGTGATGCCGTTGAGGAAGCAGTCGGGATCCGGCGTGTGGATCTCGTCGCCCTTGACGAAGAACACGTTGGCGCCGGTCGCCTCGGCCACATAGCCGCGGTAGTCGAGCATCAGCGCGTCGGCGTAGCCATTGGCCATCGCCGCGTCCTTCGAAAGCGTGCAGATCATGTAGAGACCGGCGGCCTTGGCCTTGCAGGGAATGGTCTCGGGGCTCGGGCGCTTCCACTTGCTCCACTCGAGCCGGATGCCCTTGAGCTTTTCCTCGACCGAGAAATAGGACGGCCACACCCAGCTCGCGATGGCGAGGTGCACCTTGTTGTTGCGACCCGGGACCGACAGCTCTTCCGAGCCGCGCCAGGCAACCGGGCGCATATAGGCATCGACCAGATTGTTCTTCTCGAGCACCAGCCGGCAGGCTGCGTCGATCTCGTCGGGGGTGTACGGGATGGTGAAATCGAGTGTCTTACCCGAGTTGATCAGCCGGTCGGTGTGCTCGCGCAGCTTGAACACTTCGCCGCCATAGGCCCGCTGGCCTTCGAACACGCAGCTGGCATAGTGCAGCCCGTGCGTCAGGACGTGGATCTTGGCGTCCTTCCAGGGTTTGAGTTCGCCGTCGAACCAGATCCAGCCCTCGCGCTGGTCCATGGGAAGTGCCATTCCTGCCTCCAGTTTTCCCTTTCGGCCCCTCGCAGAGGCCGTCGTCCCTGCTCTGATCTTGCTCCCGAAGTCGCGGCCTTGGCAAACCCCAGGGCCTGGGGGATAAGCTTGTGAGCACTCGTTATGGAGCGACAATGGCATCGACCCAAATAAATGTCAACACTACTGACATAAATTCAGTTCCCCGCGGCACCGATGCCTTGCCGCTCGACGTGATGGGGCTGTTCTATTTCGCCTATCGCGACTTCGTCGGCGATGCCGACATGCTGCTCGAACGCCAGGGATTCGGGCGGGCGCACCACCGGGTGCTGTACTTCGTCAACCTGAAACCGGGCATGCCTGTGGCTGACCTCCTGGGGATCCTCAAGATCACCAAGCAGAGCCTCGCGCGGGTGCTGCGGCAGTTGATCGACAACGGCTATGTCGAGCAGAAGACCGGCGACGCGGATCGTCGCCAGCGCCTGCTCTATGCCACCGAGAAGGGCCGGAAATTCTTCCAGGTGCTGTCCGGTACGCAGACCGAACGCATCGAGGCGGCGATCGCCGCCCTGCCCCCCGAGGGCAAGCGCATGGTGCTCAAATTCTTCGTCGGCATGGTCGAGCCCGGCGACCGCTCGCTGCTCGACCGGCTGAAGCTGACCGACGACATCTGAACGGCGTCGCGCCCGTCAGTTGACGTGGCAGCGGCGCGACTTCTCTTCGGCGACGATGGCGTTGATCGCCCTCTGCTCGGCCTTGCTGAAGTGCGGGTGCTTGGTCCAGCAATCCGAGTTGTCGAAGGTTTCCTGCCCCAGGTCGGTCGAGAAGCAATAGCCATTGTCGTCGTAGATGGCGTTGCGGGCGTACCAGAGATCATAGCAGGAGGCCGCCATGGCGACGCTCGGCAAAGCGACCAGCGAAACGGCGGCAAGCGCGGCAACCAGATATTTGTTCATGAGACTCCCC
>JANXSI010000438.1 GCA_025352765.1 Devosia sp.
ATCCTAAGACCTTCATCATTCACGCGGCATGGCTGCGTCAGGCTTTCGCCCATTGCGCAAGATTCCCTACTGCTGCCTCCCGTAGGAGTCTGGGCCGTGTCTCAGTCCCAGTGTGGCTGATCATCCTCTCAGACCAGCTATGGATCGTCGCCTTGGTGAGCCATTACCTCACCAACTAGCTAATCCAACGCGGGCTCATCCAATTCCGATAAATCTTTCCCCCGTAGGGCGTATCCGGTATTAGCTGAAGTTTCCCTCAGTTGTTCCGAAGAATTGGGTAGATTCCCACGCGTTACTCACCCGTCTGCCACTCCCCTTGCGGGGCGTTCGACTTGCATGTGTTAAGCCTGCCGCCAGCGTTCGTTCTGAGCCAGGATCAAACTCTCAAGTTTGAAATCTGACTTGGTCGACGCAAGCACGTTTTGCTTGACGAGGACACACACCTGTCACTGCAAGCCCGAAGGCCTGTGTGATTGGTGTATACCTCTTAGAGAAAACGTACCGTCGAAGTCTATTCGTTCAATCTCACGATCGAACCGCAAGAACCTCGCCGTCCACGTTTCCCTTTCTTCCATCTTCACAATTTCAAAGAGCGGACCCCGGGAGCCTCTTTCGAGGGCGGCGTCAGTGGAAGCAGTCGCTTCCTAATTTTGGGAACAGAATGTTTTCTTCCGGTTGCCCGGCAGCACATCTGCCCTTTCAGTGGTCGTCGCCGCCGGGGCCCGCCGGGCCGGTTCGTCAGCAACGAGGCGGGTTATAGGGGGGGACGTTTTTGCTGTCAACACCCGAAAATGACAAAACCGACAAAAAGCGAAATCGCCGGCCAGGCACCCTGAAAACCCCAGCGTTCCGGGGATTTTTTCCCGCGACGCTGATGTGAATAAGATGGGAAGCCCGAAAAACATTGCAAGGGCATGACAGTTTGAAGCTGGCCGCCTGATCGGAAACTTGCCGTATTTGCGGCCGAGCAAGGCAATGCCCGCGCAAGCTTGACTTGGGCAGGACGGCCGCGCCATCAATTCGGCGCGCTGAACCCCAGGCAGACAGGGGCTCACGGCCGAGTGACGACCATATGGGGTATGACCAAGGGTGAATCCGGCGCAACGCACACGTACGCTCGCATTGGTTCGCGCCGGCTTCGAAGACGGCCCGGCCCTGACCGTGGCGTCCACCGACGGCGAAATTCCACAGGGCCGCGAGCTGAGCTTTGCCTGGCTCACCGGTACGGTGATGACCGGCCTTACCTCAGTGATGCTGATGGGCGCCGCGCTCTATGTGAGCTTCAAGGGCCAGGACAATTTCTCGACCGCCTATGAAGCGCTGCAGATCGTCACCAGCGATTCCACCCCGACGGCGGACCTCATCAACAAGACCGACCGGGTGCGCCCGGTCACCGCCACCAAATCGGAAAGCGAGATCGTCGAGGCCTCGATCAAGGAAACGGTCGATGGCCGCGACATGATCCGCAAGCAGCCCTTCGATCGAATCCGCGCCACCCTCGCGACCGCCGCCACGGCGCTGTCGGAGGACGTGCCGCCCTATGACCCGGCGTCGCTGATCGATTCCACCCAGCCCATCATGGTCCCCGAGGACACCGCCAACACGGCGATCTACGGCGCCGAGGTCGAGGGCGAGGTGTCGATCAAGACCGCGGCGCTGCCCACGACGTTCGTGCCGGCGCGCACCGTCACCGACCAGGCGGCCGAAGCCTTCGTCCACCAGACGCTGGAAAGCTTCTTCTCAGAGGGCGACGACGTCGACGCCAACGGCAACAGCACCGGACCGGGCGCCCTCGCCTACGCGCCCGAAGCGACGACCTCGCTTCGCGAACTGGGGATCGCCACCGACGGCAGCGGCCTTGCAGGCGTCGCCGAGAACGTCACCGTGCTGCCCAAGACCACCACGGCCGACCAGGCCGGCCTTGGCCGCACCGAGCGCATCGTCACGGTGAAGGAACCGACGACGATCTCCGACCTGCTGACCAAGAACGGCTTCACCCAGACAATGATCGACGCGGTCGACGCGACGCTCAAGAACGTCTACCCGGATCCCAAGCTCCCGGCGCATGCACGCCTGCGCATCCTGTTCGGCGCCTCGCGCACCTCCGATACGCTCATCCCCTACCGGCTGTCGCTCTATGTGCACGACGATGCCAGCAACACCGACAAGCATGCCGCCACCGTGGCGCTGACCGACCGGGGCACCTATGTGCTCGGTCTCGCGCCCTCCGAGATCACCTTCCCCGACGAAGACACCGAAGAGGTCAACGTCTCGAGCCTGCCGACGGTCTATCGCGCCATCTGGGAAACCGCCCGCAAGCACGACATCGACGACGCGATCACCAAGCGCATCGTGGCGATGTACGCCTACGACGTCGACCTCGCCAAGAAGATTTCGGCCGGCGATTCGATCGAAGTGCTGGAGACCGAAAAGGACAAGGACGGCAAGCAGGACCTGCTCTACGTCTCGCTGAAACTCGGTTCTACCGTGCACCAGCTCTATCGCTTCCGCACCGACGACGGTGCCGTCGACTTCTATGATCCGAACGGCGAAACCGGCAAACGCTTCCTTACCCGCCGGCCGCTACAGGGCGGCGGACGGCTCGCCAGCCGCTTCGGCTGGCGCATCCATCCGATCTTCCACACACGCAAGCTCCACACCGGCGTCGACCTCGCGAGCCCGCGCGGAACCCCGATCTATGCGGCCGGCGATGGCATCGTCGAAAAGGCCGGCTGGTCGTCGGGCTACGGCAACTTCACCCTCGTCCGGCACGTCAATGGCTACGAGACCGGCTACGGTCACCAGAGCAAGATCGTGGTCAAGCCGGGCGACCGGGTGCGGCAGGGTCAGGTGATCGGCTATGTCGGATCGACCGGCAACTCGACCGGCAACCACCTGCATTTCGAGGTCCGCATCAACGGCAACTTCGTCGATCCGCTGAGCGTGAAACTGCCGCGCGACCATGCGCTTCCTAGCCAGGACAACGACGCGTTCAAGCAGACCATCGCCCAGATCAACGATCTGATGAAGCGCGACGGCGAGTCGATGCCGCCCACCCAGGTGGCCGCCACCGACACCCCCAAGACCTCGGGCTGAGCTACTCGGCGGTCCTGT
>JANXSI010000476.1 GCA_025352765.1 Devosia sp.
GGGGAGGGCGACTTTCTTCTTGGTCGAGCTGCCGGGGACTTTTGCCTTGGCGACGGTGGTGGCGAGCGCTTCGCGCAGCTGCGCCAGCGCCTCGGGGTCCTTGGCGGTGGCGCGGCTGATGCTGCGGGCGGTGATGCTGCCCGATGAGGGGACGTGGCCGAAGCCGGCCTGGTCGCTTTCGCCCATGCCGCCGAAATCCGGGCGCTCGACGGAATTGGCCTTCGACTTGGGCGCCTTCAGCGACATGCCGGTGGCGGCCGAGCGGGTGACCTTCTTTTCCTTCTTGGGCTTTTCGGCCGCGTCGGCCTTGGGCTCCTTGGCCAGCGGCTGGGGGACCAGAGGCTGGATGCCGGTGCCGGATTTCTCGGCGGCGCGGCGGGCGGCGTTGTCGAGCTGGCGCTTGTTGCGCAGACGCTCCTGCGGCAGCCGCTTGTTGAGCGTCTCGGCCTCGGCCTTCTCGATTTCGCCGATGAACTCGTCGATCGAGAACGTGCTCAGGGGTTTTTCGGCGGGTTTCTGGGCCATGCAAGCGCTCGCAAAGAGGATTTCGGCAGGAGCACCCTATGTAGGTACTCCGTCAAAAACTGTCAGTAGGGCGAAGACGTTGCGACGCTAGCACGGAAAGAACGGAGAGGGAACAGCCGGATGTGCCGGATCGCGGCGTCGCTTCAGGCCCCGCGCCCGCGCAGCAGCCGGCGTTCGAGCAGGTCGACGAGCTGGTAGAGGCTGACCGAGATGATCACCGAGACCACGGCGACGGTCCAGATCATGCCGTAGTCCATGTAGCCGCGGGACTGGTTGAGGAGGTTGCCAAGGCCGGTGCCGGTGGCGAGCCATTCGGCGATCATGACGCCGAGGAGGGCTCGGGGGACGGTCAGCCTCGTGGCGGCGAGGAGATAGGGCAGCGAGGCGGGGATCGAGACCAGCCGGAGCTGGGTCCACAATGTGGCGCCATAGGCGCGCGGGACCTCGAGCGCGGCCGGCGGGACCATCAGCAGGCCCTGGGCGATGGTGACGAAGGCGGGAAAGAAGGTGACCGAGATGGTGATCCACAGGATCACGCCGGGGCCACGGCCGAGCATCAGGACCAGCAGCGGAGTGAGCGCGACCAGCGGCATGGTCTGCGTCACCAGCGCTACCGGCATGAAGGCGCGCACCAGCGCCGGATAGAGCTGGGTGCCGAGCGCGAGGAAGAAGGCGAAGCCCAGGCCGGCGGCCATGCCGGCGAAGGTGTAGGGGATGGTTTCGGCGAGGGCCTCGATAAGCCGCAGCTGAGTGGTTGCCGAGCCGGGGGCGAAGAACAGATAGGCGACGAGATCGGGCGGGGTCTTGGCGATCAGCGCCGGGACACGAAGCGCGGCGAGGAGGCCCCACCAGAGGGCGAAGGGCAGAGCCAGCGAGCTCAGGGTCAGCAGTAGCCGCTGCCAGGCCGGGCGCGACGCAGTGTCGTTGCGCGGCAGGCCGGTCGGGATGGTGACCGCCAGTGTGCCGCGGGCCACGGCGCGGGCGATCAGCGCGAACAGGCCATAGGCGAGGCCGGCGATGGCGGTGGCGACGAGGCCGATACCCCACAGGCGGTCGGGTTCGCCGCGGCCGAGCGAGCCCAGCAAATAGGCGCCTAGGCCGTGGCGGCCGCCGCCCCCGAACTCGGCGAGGATCGAGCCGAGGACGGCATTGGGCGCGGCAATACGGAGGCCGCTGAGGATCACCGGCAGGGCGCTCCGCCATTGCACGAGGCGCAGCACGGCCCAGCGGTTGCCGCCATAGGCGCGGATCAGGTCGACCGAGCGGGCGTCGACCTCGGTCAGGCCGATGACGGTGGCGGTCATGGTGGTGAAATAGCAGCCGAGCGCGGCGAGCGCGTAACGCGGGGCCATGCCCGAGAGAGTCAGCACGAGGATGGGCGAGATGGCGATGGCGGGGAGCGCGAAGATCGCGACGTTCAGCCCGCGGGCGACACGCTCCACCAGCGGATAGAGCGCGAAGACGACACCTGCGGCGACGGCGACGAGATTGCCGAGGACGAAGCCGCCCAGAGCGCCCTGAAGCGTTGCGAGGATGTGGTCGGGATAGTCGGCGCGGTCGACCCAGAGGCGCGCGAGAATGGCGCTGGGGGGCGGCAGGGCCCCTGAGGCGACCAGTTGCAGCCGGCCAGCGATCTCCCAGGCCGCGATGAGGATCGCGGCGTTGCGCAGGGCGCCGAGCCAGGAGGGCCGCTCAGTGGCCATCGAGGGCTCCGGCCACGACATCGGTGAGGCGATGGAATTCGGGGGTCGCCATGATCTCGGGCGCCCGCGGGCGGGGCAGGTCGATCTCGATGATTTGGGCGATCCGGCCGGGGCGGCTCTGCATCACGGCGATGCGGTCGGCGAGGAATACCGCCTCGTCGATGCCGTGGGTCACGAGCAGGGTGGTGGCGCGGGTCTCGGTCCAAATGCGCTGCAGCTCGATGTTCATCTGCCGGCGCAGGATCTGGTCGAGCGCGCCGAACGGCTCGTCGAGGAACAGCACTTTCGGCGAGGTCACCAGCGCGCGGGCGATGGCGACGCGCTGGCGCATGCCGCCCGAGAGCTCGCCCGGCAGCGCGTGCTCGAAGCCGGTGAGGCCGACCAAGCCGATCAGATCGCGGATGCGGTCGGCGTAATCGGCGCGCCTCAGTTTCAGCACGTCGAGCGGCAGGGCGATGTTGGCTTCGGTGCTGCGCCAGGGGAGAAGGGCTGAATCCTGGAACGCCACTCCGGTGATGCCGCCCGAGGTCGCCTGAAGCGGCGTCCGGCCGTCGACCGAGAGCGTGCCGCTGTCGGCGGTCTCGAGCCCGAGGGCGAGTCGCAGGATGGTCGACTTGCCGCAGCCGCTCGGCCCTATCAGCGCCGTGAAGGAGCCGGGCGGGCAGGCGAGGGACACGTCGCGCAGCGCTTCGACCTTGCCGCCATTCCGCGTCTCGAAAGTCTTCGAGACGCGGTCGAGTGCGATGCCGGCGCCGTCCGCCATCAGATCTCGGCCAGGAGCGTGGTGTCGAACATCTCGCGGGTGGCGGTGATGCCGACAAGGCCGAGCGCCTTGATGTTGGCGGCGATGCCGTCTTCGGTGAGCGCATAGATGCCTGCCGGATTGTCGATCAGCGGCTTCTGCGCGGTGTTGAGGAAAATGTCGGCATCGGTCGAGCGGCCGGTGCCTTTCATCCAGGTCTCGGCGAACTTCGGCGGATAGGCAGCCGGGTCCTTGAAGTTTTCGACCCAGCCCTTGCGGCTGGCGCGCAGCCATTTGACCAGCAGTTCACGCTTGGTCTTGAGGGTGTCCTCGGTGACGACGACGGTGTCGTTGTAGATGGTGAAGCCGTGATCGTAGAGCAGGAACGAGACGGTCTCGAGTCCGGCCTGCTTGATGGTGAAGGGGACGTCGGTGGTGAAATCGATGGTGGCGTCGATCTCGCCTTTGATCAGCGGGGTCGGGTCGTACTCGTAGGGGACGATGTTGACCTTGCTCTTGTCGACGCCGGAGATCTTCAGCATCGCATCGACCGAAACGACGTTGACGGGCGGCACGGCGAGAGTCTTGCCGACGAGGTCGGCCGGCGTCTTGATCGGGTTCTTGGCGAGCGAGACGACGCCGAGGGGGTTCTTCTGGTACTGCGCGCCGATGATCTTGAAGGGCGCGCCCTGAGTAGCGATCGCCTGGATGGTGGTGTCGGGCGTGGTCAGCGTGATGTCGGCCTTGCCGGCAATCAGCGTCGACTCGGGGATGACGTCGGGGCCGCCCGAGGCATAGGCGATCTCGAGGCCCTCGTCCTTGTAGTAACCGTTGTCGAGGGCGGTGAAGTAGCCGGCGAATTCGGCATCGTTGATCCAGGAGGCCTGGAAGTTGATGCCGTCGGCGGCCATGGCCAGCCGCGTCGAGAGGGGCAGCGCGGCGAGGGCGGCGGCGGAACCGAGGAAGCGGCGGCGAGAGACAGAGAGCACCATGTCAGACTCCAGAGCGTGAGGGGTGAATGAGATCAGGCGATGCCGCGCATGTGCGCGAGCTCGCGCAGCGGCGGGGTGGATTGCAGTTGTTCGGGCGAGAGCAGCTCCCACTTGACGCCGCGCGGGCGGCGGCCGCGCCGTTCGACGGTGATCAGGCGGGTAGGGGTGGCGATGGTGTCGACGAGGATGTCGGTTTCGCTGGGGTGGAGCTTTTCCTCGACCACCTGCACGTCGTGCACCGCGGCGACCACCGGGGTGTTGTCGTCGGCAAGGCCGAGGTCGGTGAACATGCCCCATTCGAGATCGAAGAAGCCGTGCCCCTTGCCGAAGCGGACGCCATCGACCGAGACGGCGGAGGCGCCGGTGACCATGAAGTCGAAGCGGCCCATCTTGGTGATCTCCTCGAGGGTGATCGGGCGGCCGAAATGCTCCATTCCGTCGAGCCAGGCCGCGTAGAGCTCGGCGCCCTTGGGGACGGAGCCGGGCTCGACGTACAAGAAGCCGCGGAAAATGCCGTAGGTCGACATGACGAACGGCTTGCCCTCGGCGATCATGCGGCGGCGCAGTTCGACGAGACAGTTGTCCGGGGTGATGAAGGCGAATTTCGACGCCTGATATTCGGGCAGCGCGGTGATCCGGTCGGTCGCGGCCTCGGAGCCCTCGAAGTCGGGGATGACCTCGCCGAAGTTGAGGTGGAAGCGCGTGTCGGGCTTGGCAACGCCCTTCAGTTTGCCCCAGATGCGCTCGCGCACCAGCTTGGAATTGGACACTGGACCCGTTCCGGTTCGTTTCACTGTTTCATCACTGTGAAACAGTTGTTTCAATGGCGCAAGGGGCCTGCTAAGATTCTTTTCGGCCGTCTCGGGCCGCGCGCGGAGGGTGGGATGGCGTCTCGGCTGGTCCTCAGAATTCAGGAGCGATATCAGCGCCTTACTGCGGGCGAGCAGAAGCTTGCGCGGCTAATCATAGACCAGCCAGACGACACGCTGACGCATTCGGCGACGGAACTGGCCGAGCGCGCCGGCGTGTCGAAGGCGACGGCGGCGCGGTTCTTCCAACACCTCGGTTACGCCGATTTCAACGAGGTGAAACTGCAGGCGCGCGAGGAACGCGACCGGACCGAGCCCTATGGCTATTCGGTCGGGACGTCCGAGCAGATCGCGCTTGGCAAGGCGGTGGGCAGCCATCTCGACCTCGAACTCAAGAACCTCACAAAGACGTTCGAGGAACTGCGCTCGGATCGCGTGCGGCAGGCGGCCGAGGTGATCAACGACGCGCCGAAGCTCTGGGTGCTGGGGCTCGGCGCGGAAGAGGGGTTCGCCCGCTACGCGCGGCTGCTGTTCGCGCGGATGCGCCACTCGGTGATGATTCTGGGGATCAACCAGGGATCGTGGGCCGAGGATCTGGCGATGACCGGGCCGAAGGACGCGGTGCTGCTGATCACGCTGCCGCCGCGCCCGAAACTGCTGAAGCCGTTGCTGGCGTATGCGGAGACCAGCCGGCTGAACGTCGTCACCGTGTGCGACCGCAATTACTCGCTTGAGGCACAGCGGTTTTCGCGCGTCGTGTTGCCGTGCCACGTTTCGAGCTTCGGGCTCGGGCCGTCGCACACCGCGATCGGCAGCGCCATCCGGCTGCTCGCGGTGACGTTTGCCGCCGTCGCCGGCAAATCGGCGTCACAGCGCATCGACATCATTTCGGCCATCCACGAGGAACTCGACGACACCGACGGCTGACCCTGAGCAGGGATGCCGAGCCGTGCATCGTCGCGGCCAATTGCATGTCTTGACAGTTATATAACTAGTGATGCATATGATGGGCATGACCCCGTTTGAAGCCGTCGCCGAACCCAATCGCCGTGCCATCCTCGACCTCTTGCGAGGAGGCGAGTTGCCGGCCGGTGACCTGGTCGAGGCCACGGGCCTCAGCCAGCCGGGCGTGTCCAAGCATCTGCGGATGCTGCGCGAAGCGGGGCTGGTCAGCGTCCGGCCCGACGGTCAGCGCCGGCTCTATCGGCTCGAGGCGGGCGAACTCGCCGCGCTCGACGACTGGATAAAACCCTTCCGGGCCTTCTGGGCCAACAAGCTGGACGCCCTCGAGGCGCATTTGGAGAGAGAACAATGAGCACCACCACCGCCGCCCGACTGTCTTCCGAGCTGCTGAGCGACGCGCCGCTGGGGGTCGTGACGACCCATGGCGACAGCCTGCAGGTTGTCTTCGAGCGCCAGTTGCGGGCGCCGGTCGAAAAGGTCTGGGCGGCGCTGACGACGCCCGAACGGCTCGCCGACTGGTTCGGTGACGCGGTGGTCGACCTCAGGGTCGGCGGCAGCATCCGGCTGTGGAAGGAAGTGGACGTGCAGATCACCGTCTGCGATCCGCCCAGCAGCCTTGCCTGGACATGGGAGCTCGACGGCCGCGAGACGCTGGTCCGGTTTGACCTCAAATCCGAGGCCGGCGGCACCGCGCTGACGCTGACGCATTCGGGGCTGAGCCCGCGCAAGGGCCAGGGGGCCGGGGT
>JANXSI010000478.1 GCA_025352765.1 Devosia sp.
ACCATCACGACGATCGCAAGGGCGACGATCAGGGCGGCGGACAGGCCGAAGCCGATGAGCACCAGCCGCCGCTGGCGACGCGACGCCGGGTCGGTGGCGGTTCCGAGCAGCCGGCCAACGCTCCATTCGAGGGGATTCAGAGGATTGGCGCCGCGCCGGGCGATCGAGCGGGCAATGCCGGCCACCGCGAGGACCCAGCCAATGGCCGCGAGACCGAACAGCGCGAAGGCCAGTGGCTCCATCGCCGCGCCGCCCTCAGCTGCCGGCGCCGCTGTCGACATAGGTCCGGCTGTAGCGGCCTTTGAGCGAAGTCAGCATCTCATAGCCGATGGTGTTGCCGGCGTCGGCCTGGTCGTCGACCGAGACGTGTTCGCCCAAAACCTCGACCATCTCGCCGGGGAGTGGAATGTCGTTACCGAGGTCGGTGATGTCGAGCTCGCACATGTCCATCGACACCCGCCCGATCACCGGCACGATGCGGCCGCGCACATAGGCCTTGCCGCCCTGGTGCTGGTTGCTGCCGCTGAGCGAGCGCAGGAACCCGTCGGCATAGCCGATGCCGATCACCGCGATGCGGCTGTCGCGGGCGAGTGTGTAGGTGGCGCCATAGCCGACCGACTCGCCGGTCTTGCCTTCGCGGACCTGGAGGATCGGCACTTCGAGACGCACCGCCGGGACCATCGGATTGCGCCTTCCGTTGACGGCGCGGCCGCCATAGAGCGCGATTCCAGGCCGCACCATCTGGAAATGCATGTCGCGGCTGGTCATGGTCGCCGCCGAATTGGCGAGCGAGGCCGGAATGCCCGGGAACTGGCTGATCACCGAGGAGAACAGCGCCAGCTGCGTCCGGTTCTTTTCGTGCTGCGGCTGGTCGGCGCAGGCAAGGTGGCTCATGATCATCTGTGGCGCATAGCCGACCTCGTCGCACATCCGCTTGACGACCGAGGTCTCGTTGAGCCGGAAGCCGAGCCGGTTCATTCCTGTGTCAAAGTGCAGTGCCGCCGGCAGCGCCTCGTTGCGGCCGAGGCAGGCGACCATCCACTCCTCGAGCATCGGCAAGGAATTCAGCACCGGCATCAGCCGCTCGGCGACATAAAGCGCGGCGGAACCGGGATGCAGGCCATTTAGGACGAAGATGTAGGCCTCGGGAAGGGCGGCGCGCACCGCGAGGCCCTCGTCGGGCGTCGCGACGAAGAAGAACCGCGCTCCAGCGGCGAACAGCGCCTTGCTGGCGGCGACGATGCCGACGCCGTAGCCGTCGGCCTTGACCGCAGCACCGGTGAGGGCGCCGGCCGACACTTTGTCGAGCGCCTGCCAGTTGCGGATGATCGCACCGAGGTCGACCGTCAGGCGGCCGCCATAGCCGGTCGCGATGGCCGGAGCAGGCATCATTCCATTCGTTCCGGAAGGTAGGAGTCGCGGGCGAGATTGCCGAAGCGGGTGAACTGCGCCTCAAAGCTGAGCTGCACGGTGCCGGTCGGGCCATGGCGCTGCTTGCCGATGATCACTTCGGCGCGGCCATGCACGGCTTCCATCTCGCCCTGCCAGGCGAGGTGCTCGGGCGTGCCCTCCTTGGGCTCCTTGTTCTTGAGGTAGTACTCCTCGCGATAAACGAACAGCACCACGTCGGCGTCCTGCTCGATCGAGCCGGATTCGCGGAGATCGGCGAGCTGCGGATGCTTGTCGTCGCGGTTTTCGACGGCGCGGCTCAGCTGGCTGAGGGCGATGATGGGGACCTCGAGTTCCTTGGCGAGGGCCTTCAGTGTCGTCGTGATCTCGGTGAGCTCCTGCACGCGGTTCTCGCTGGCCTTCTTCGACGAGCCCGAGAGCAGCTGGAGGTAGTCGACGATCAAGAGGTCGAGGCCCTTCTGCCGCTTCAGCCGCCGGGCGCGGGCGGCGAGCTGGCTGACCGAGATGCCGCCGGTGTCGTCGATGAACAGCGGAATGGTCGAGAGCATGTTGGAGACGTCGACCAGCCGCGAGAACTGGCTCTCGTGGATATTGCCGCG
>JANXSI010000497.1 GCA_025352765.1 Devosia sp.
AAGGTCGAAAACCTCGTCGAAACCGTCTGCATCTGGGGTCGATTGCTGAGGCCCCGTCGCAGTGATGCGACCGTCGCGCACGGAAATCCATCCGTTCGCCAAGACGGTATCGCTCTTGTCCACGGTCAGGATCGTGCCGCCATGGAAAAGCGAGGACGCCATATCACCTCTGTTGGTAAACCGGTTTACACGAGCGACTAAAGACGCTCATTATACGCTTGTCAAATCCTTTGGGCGGGCCCGTTTGAGCACAAATCCGTTCGTCGCCGATCCTTCGATCCGCTCGCGTCTCGCAGCCTTCGAAACGAGCATTGGAATGGCAGTCCGGGAGGCCGTCGCCCATGGGTTGGCGACGTCGCAGCGAGGCGTTGCCGACAATTTAGGCGGCGTTTTGCCCGCCGATCGGGCAGAAGCGATTTCCACTGCCAATGGCGTGACGATCAACGAATTGATGCTGCTGTCCCTTCCGGTCGCCCAAACCTTCGCCCGGCCGCCGATCTCGGGCTTTTTCGTCGGGGCGGTGGGACGCGAGGCGGAGACCGGTCATCTGATTTTCGGCGGCAATCTCGAATTTCCCGGTGGCCACATCGGCAACACCGTTCACGGCGAAGGCTTCGTCTTCGCCCGCGCCTTCAGTCGCGGCACCGCCATCGAGACCCTGGCGCTGGGCGAAGCCCACCCCTGTGCACACTGCCGGCAGTTCCTCTCCGAGTTCGCCGCAACCGCCAGTCTCACCCTGATCGATCCCCTCGGACACCGCCTCAAGCTGGCTGACCTCTACCCCTGGCCGTTCGATCCCGCCTATCTGGGCGAGAGCGGCATTGTCGCTGGAGAGGCACGTCACTCAAGTTTGGAGCTGGCGCCGAATGTCCTCGCGCCTGAGGCTGCGGCAAGACTGACCGATCTCGGTCGCCGAAGCCATGTGCCCTACGGCAGGGGCCCGTCGGCGATCCTGCTCACCTTGCGCGATGGGGCGCGTGTCGGCGGCGCGGCGATCGAGAGCGTCGCGTTCAATCCCACCATGAGCCCGTTGCAGGCGGCGATGATCGATCTCTTCGCCCATGGCTATGCGCCGAGCGATATCGCGTCTGCCGCCATCGCGGTGCAGCCTGATGCGCCGGTGGACTATGCGCGGCATGCCCGCGACCTGCTCGGCGTCGTCGCGCCGGGTATCTCCCTGGAGACCATCGCATGGGCGTGAACACCCTGCACTTCTCCCCGGATCTGGCCGCTGCGCTCCAGAACGGTGTGGTCGCGGTCCTGCCGGTTGGGGCCATGGAGCAGCACGGCGCGCATCTGCCGCTGACCACCGACACGGTTCTGGCGACGGGCGTTGCCCTGAGGATCGCCGAGCGGATCGGCGGCTGGTCCCTGCCCGCCATCGCCTATGGCGACGCCTGGAGCACCGAGGGCTGGGCCGGAACGATCTCGGTCACCCCCGATACGCTGCGCGCCACGCTCCTCGACATCGGCCGCGGGCTGCACCGGCTCGGCGTACGCGGTCTGGTGACCGTCAACGGCCATTTCGGCAACCGCGAGCCCATCGCGCTCGCGGCGCGAGCATTGATCGAACTCGGACTGCCGGTGCTGCATCTCGATTACCCCGGCCTCGAGGCGGCCGCCGCAGAATTCTGTTCCAGTAAGCCGGCGGGGCCCGGTTTCTATCACGCCGACGAAGTCGAAACCTCGATGATGCTGGCGCTGGCGCCCGAATTAGTGCGGATGGACCGCGCCGCCGCCGAGTATCCGGACTTTCCACCGACCTTCGGCAGCGAACCGATGCAGCTTCATACCTTCAACAGCAGCGGCGTCTTCGGCGATCCGCGCGCCGCGACCGCCGAAACCGGCGAAAAGATCATCGGCCGCATCGTCGACGACTCGGTCCGTCTGATCGAACTCTGGCAGAAGGCCCAGCCATGAGCGCCGACGATCTTCTCCTCACCGGCGCCGACGAGATCGCCATCCGCCAGGAGCTGACGCTGGTCGCGCTCGGCAAGAAGCCGGCAGATCGCGTGCTCCGCGTCGGGCGGCTGCTCGATGTCCACACCCGCACCTGGCTGACCGATCAGGAGATCGTCTTCAAGGGCCGCCGCATCGCCTGGGTCGGCCCCGCCGGCGCCTACACCGGCGAGGTGACCGGTGAGCGCGTGCACGAACCCGATCTGTCGGCGGTGCCGGGTTTCGGCGAAGTGCACAAGCACATCGAGAGTTCGCACCTGACGCCCGAGTTTGAAGCTGCGCTCGTCATGCCGCGCGGCAACACCTGGACCTGCGAGGCGAGCCACGAGTTCTCCAACGTCAACGGACCGAAAAACCTCGAATTCTGGCAAATGGCGCGCCGCGCCGGCTCGCCGCTGAAGATCTTTCCGCAGCCCGGCTCGGCCGTGCCGCCGACCGCCTACGAGTGGGGCGGCGGCTATTTCGACGGACCGGCGCAGACCGGCTTCATGGCCGAAAGCATCATGGTCACCGGCCTTGACGAGGTGATGGACTGGCCGGCGGTGTGGAACCCCGAAAGTCCGTCGCATGATCGGCTCTGGGGCATGATCGGCGCGACCCTCGCCGGCCGCGGCGTGGTCGAGGGGCACGGTTCGGGCCTCACCAAGATCGGCGACATCAGCGCCTTCGCGGCAGCAGGCCTTGCCTCCGACCACGAGATGTTCACCGTCGAGGAGACCTGGGACAAGCTGACCCACGGCCTCTTCGTCGAGATCCGCATCTACACCATGCCCGAGATCATCAAGGGCCTGCTCGACAAGGGCCTCAGCGACTGGTCGCAGGTGGCGCTCACCACCGATGACCGCAGCGCCACCCACACGCTCAAGGATGGCGGCACCGACCACAATGTCCGCACCGCGATCGCCGCCGGCCTTGCGCCCGAGATCGCCATCCAGTGCGTCACCATCAATCCGGCGCGGCATATGCGGCTCACCCCCTATGTCGGCTCGATCGCCCCCGGCCGCTTCGGCGACGTCGTGTTGCTCGAGGATGTGGCAACGCTCAAGATCGCAAAAGTCTGGGCCGACGGCCAGCAGGTGAGCGAGGGCACCACCTTCACCGGCGCGGTCCCGAGGATCGACTGGCCCAAATGGGCGACCAGCACCGTCAACATCGGGCGCGAACTCGTCGCCGACGATTTCCGCATTGCCGCGGCCCCCGGCCGCACCACCATGCAGTCGGCGGTGATCCGGCCGTTCCACTGGCACCCCGATTTCTACACCATGGAGTTGCCGGTGGCCGATGGCGCCGTGCAGCGGCTCGACAGCGAGAACCTCACCAAGTTCGCTATCGTCGATCGCTTCTCGGGCGAGGG
>JANXSI010000508.1 GCA_025352765.1 Devosia sp.
GATTGGCATAAAGCTCCCATCGCCGACGTTGGCGCGGCCCCGCAAAGAGCCTATATCGACATCGCACGGTCGCGTTCGCGGCCCAAGACATCCAATAAATTGGAGCAATCCCTTATGGCCCTGACCCTTCCCCCGCTGCCCTATGCCTACGACGCGCTTGGTCCCTACATGTCCAAGGAAACGCTCGAGTTTCACCACGACAAGCACCATCAGGCGTATGTGACCAACGCCAACAAGCTGATGGAAGGCAAGGGCCTCGAGGTCCTGGCGCTCGACGACCTGGTTCAGGAAGTCTTCGGCAAGGAGCCGGGCCTCTTCAACAATGTCGGCCAGCACTACAACCACGTCCACTTCTGGAACTGGATGAAGCCCAATGGCGGCGGCAAGAGCCTGCCCGCGGCGCTGCAGAAGGCGGTCGACAGCGACCTGGGCGGCTTCGACAAGTTCCGCGCCGACTTCATCAATGCCGGGACGACGCAGTTCGGTTCGGGCTGGGCTTGGCTCAGCCTCAAGAACGGCAAGCTCGAGGTCACCAAGACCGCCAACGGCGAGAACCCGCTGGTTCACGGCGGCAAGCCGCTGCTGGGCGTCGATGTGTGGGAGCACAGCTACTACATCGACTACCGCAACGCGCGCCCGAAGTACCTCGAGGCCTGGTTCGACAATCTGGTGAACTGGGAACACGTCGAACTGCTGTTCGAAGAAGCCCGCTAGTCGATTCGTCCACAGAGTGGGGCCCGCCGGTGCTCGCTGGCGGGCTTTTTTGCGCCCGGTATTTCGGGCCCGCTTCAAGACCGATCGGGGCCGTGTTAGGAAATGGTTAACCTACGGGAACCGAGTCCTTGGCTCAGCCGATCAAAACCGTCGCAGTGCTCGTCGCCAATCCAGCCCTTTCGTCGATCCTGTCGATGACGCTTGCGGGGGTCTCGGCGCTTCGCGTGCGGCCGTTCGACACCCAGCTCGCGCTGGTGACCTACCTGCATCTCGCCTCGGCGGAACTGGTGGTTGCCGATTTTGACAGCGTGCATTGCCGAGCCGATGTGCTGGCGGAGGATCTGCGCGAAGACCGCCGGATCAACCTGCCCTACTTGCAGATCGTCGCCCTCGCCAGTTCGGTGACGCCCGAAACCAAAGCTGCCTCGATCCGCGCCGGGATCGACGAAATCATTATGAAGCCGATGTCGCCCAAATACCTGGTCGAGCGCGTATTGGCCCGGCTGGCGCAGTCCAGGCCGCCCGAACCCGAGCGGCGACGCCCCCGCCGGCATGACTGGTCGACGTTCGGCGACAATGTCGTGCCGCTGTTCCGCGAGACGCCGCACTACCACCCCTAGTCACAGGCGCGTAGCGCCCTGATCGACGAGCCAGCCGATCTTTGACCAGAGATCGTCTGTCGACGTCGCGAACTGGATGTAGCGGTCATAGTTCTTGACGGAATTGGAGATGACGTCGGCTGCGTAGCCCCGGACGACCTTGAAGGCGTTGTTGTGGTCGTAAAAGATCACCGGCTTGCGGCCCGGACCGCCGCCACCGCGCACCCAGGTCAGATAGAGACTGGTGGCGGACACCAGCGATCCCGGCAAGGCCACGTAGAGGTCGGAAAGCGCTGCCAGTCGCGCCAGGCGGGCCTCGCGCGTCGCCACATGTTCGACAACCACGCCGCCCAGGGCCGGCGGCTCAACATAGTCCTCGGCGGCGATCAGAGTGACTTCGCCCCCCGCCGTGCGGGCGCTGGTTACCAGCGGCACTGGTACATCTCCCTCGTCGCCGAGGCAGACCAGTCGCGCTCCCTTGCGGGCCAGGAAGCTGCCGACCTGCGACATGATCGATGCGCGCTCGGCGTCGCCCGGCCCGTGGTCGGAAGCGAACAGCCCAAGGACCGGATGGGTGTCCGGGGTCATCGGAGACTTTTGCTCAAGCTGCCCAAAATGCCGCGCACCAGGGCCCGCCCGAGTTGCCCCGAAACGTTGCGCGCCAGCGACTTCATCGCGGCCTCCGCGACCGTCTCGCGGTTGGAGGGACGGCGCGCCGGCGGCGGGCCACTGTCGTCGCGATAGGGGGGCGGACCGCCATGCGATACCGGCGGGGGCGCGCTTTGCTGCGGGGCCGGAGCAGCGGGAACCGGCGCTGGTGCGGTCTTGGCCTCGGTCCGCTTGCTCAGCGTCTCGAAGGCGGACTCGCGATCAATGACCTGATCGTAGGCAATGCCGACCGGCGAGGTCGCCATGACGCTCTTCCGTTCATCCGGCGTCAGGGGACCCACGCGCGACGAGGGCGGACGGATCAGCGTGCGTGCCACCATCGAGGGCACGCCCCCGTCCTCAAGAACCGACACCAGTGCCTCGCCGATGCCGAGCTGGGTGATCACCTCCTCGGTCGAAAAGGCCGGATTGGCGCGGAATGTCTCGGCAGCGACCTTCACGGCCTTCTGATCGCGCGGCGTGTAGGCGCGCAGGGCATGCTGCACACGGTTGGAAAGCTGCGACAGCACTGCGTCGGGAATGTCGATGGGGTTCTGGGTGCAGAAATAGACCCCGACGCCCTTCGAGCGGACCAGCTTGACCACCTGCTCGACCTTGTCGACGAGCGCCTTGGGGGCGTCGTCGAATAACAGGTGTGCTTCGTCAAAAAAGAACACCAGCCGGGGCTTGGTCGGATCGCCGACCTCGGGAAGCTGCTCGAAAAGTTCTGACAGCATCCACAGCAGGAACGTCGCATAGAGGCGGGGCGACTGCAGGAGCTGGTCGGCAGCGAGCACAGAGACGACACCACGGCCGTCGGTCGAGGTGCGCATCAGGTCGGCGATCTCGAGCGCTTTCTCGCCGAAGAAATTGGCGGCGCCCTGCTGCTCGAGGACGAGCAGGGAACGTTGCACGGCGCCGATCGTCGCGGTTGCGACATTGCCGTAGGTCGCCGACAGCTCCTGCGAGCGCTTCTCGACCTCTACCAGCAGCGCACGCAGATCCTTGAGATCGAGCAGCAGCAGGCCATTGTCGTCGGCGAACTTGAAGGCGACGTTGAGAACGCCCTCCTGGGTGTCGTTGAGATCGAGAATACGGGAAAGGAGCAGCGGTCCCATCTCGGAAATCGTGGCGCGAACCGGGTGGCCCGACTTGCCGAACAGATCCCAGAAAATGGCTGGGAATTTGTCGTTCTTCCAGTCGTCAAAGCCGATGGTCTGTGCCCGCTTGACCAGGAAGTCCTTCTGGTCGCCCATCGCCGCGATACCGGCGAGGTCGCCCTTCACGTCCGCGAGGAACACGGGAACGCCGGCACGCGAGAATCCTTCGGCAAGCCCCTGCAGCGTCACGGTCTTGCCGGTCCCGGTGGCGCCGGTGATCAGGCCGTGGCGGTTGCCGTATTTCAGCAGCAGATATTCGGGTTTCGTGCTGACGCCAACGAAGATGCGGTCGTCGAGAAGCATATTGGGCAAGGCGCGATTCCCCCGAGTGACGGTCGAGGCTTTATAGCCGCCACAGGCGCGGTGGGCCAGTGTGCCTTGTCGCTCGGCCCGGCTCTGCCCATTTGTGCTTCGCACAAACGGAGGGCGACATGCTTTTGAGCACGACCGAGGAACTTCAGGGCTTCGAGATCACGGATTATCTCGGACTTGTCCACGGCGAGGTGGTTTCGGGCGCCAATATCCTGCGCGATATGATGGCTACCGTTACCGATTTCGTCGGCGGCCGCTCGGCGGCCTACGAGGAGGAATTGAAGAACTCGCGCCAAAACGCCCTGCGTGAGGCGAGCGACCAGGCGCAGCGCCTTGGCGCTGACGCCGTCGTCGGTCTGTCGATCGATTTCGAGGTCATCGGCAACCGCGGCGCCATGATCATGGTCACGGCCACCGGGACGGCCGTGCGAATGCGGAAACTGTGACGCTTCCTGCCGCTAGAGCCGCGGCAGCATTGCCGCGGTCGCACGCAGCAGCCCGACGTCGAGGCCGCGGACATTGCGGATGACCTGCATGGCAAAGCGGTTGAGCACCTTGCGCTGCTCGTCGTCCGGATCGGCGATCGCCAGCAGAAGCGTCGCAACCATCGCATGCGACGCGGCCATGTTGCCGTCATCGACCTTGAGGGCGTAGCCCCAGCCCTTGTTCCGCACGGCACCGCATTGCACGCCTTCTGCGCCGCCTTTTTGGAACAACCTTCCACCAAAGGCACGCATGACTTCGCTGTCGAGGCTGCCGGTGCCGCCGACCAGGTGCGGATGCGCCGTCGCGGCGTCGAAGATGCGATGCGCCGCCGAACCGATGTCCTGCGGCAGGCCCTTGCCGGTCGCCATCCGGGCAAACCCCTGGGCAAAGGCGCGCAAGGGCGCAGCCCAAGTCGGGATCGAACAGCCATCGGTGCCGCAGCGATCGAGGCTGAGCGGCTCGCCGACCACCAGCTCGATGCCGGCGCGGACGGCCTTCTGCACCGGATGGTCCCGATCGACGTAGTGCGCGGTCGGGGCGCCCAGGGCCTCGGCGACTGCGAGCATGCCGGAGTGCTTTCCCGAACAGTTGTTATGGAGCGACGACGGGGGCTGGCCGCTGTCGCGGAGCTTCTTGCGGGCGGGCGCGAAGGTCGGCGCATGGGCGCCGCATTCGAGGTCGGAGACCCCAAGGCCGATGTGGTCGAGGAACGAGGTCACGCCGGCGACGTGAAAATCCTCGCCCTGATGCGACGCACAGGCCAGCGCCAGTTCCTCGTCCCTGAGGTGGAATTTTTCAATGGCGCCCGAAGTCACCAGCGCCAGGGCCTGCATCGACTTGATGGCGGAGCGCGGAAACACGGCGCGCTCGATGTCGCCGGCCGAGGCGATGATGGTGCCGTCGGCGTCGATGACCACGAAGGCCCCGCGATGGCGGTTCTCTACCCAGTTGCCGCGGGTCATCTCGGCGAGGATCGGGTTCGCATCCATAAGAAATCGGCCTCCGTGATGCCTTTGGAGGACATCAGGAGGCCGGTAAAGTCAAGCTTTGGAGGTCGGCACGTTGCATGGGAGCGGCTTTGGAGGCCGGGGAGAAGTCAGACTTTGTCGGAGAGACTGAGCGTAAGGACGGCAAATGACGGACCAGCGAGGTCGGTGCCGGTGCGAACACCGGCGTTGCCGGCCAGCGCCGGCTGGATGGCGAAGGCCGCGGCGCCTGCGATGATGATGCCGGCAAGAATGCCGATCAGCAGCTTTTCGTTGGTCTTGGACATCTTGCATCCCCTCAGGGGTCAGTTCGTTGTCCCCTTTGTAGCGAGCCGGACGTGAAGCTCGGCTGAGAAGCCAATTCTTTTGGCACGCCTCGGCGAGTGAATTCGAGCCCAGGGTGCTCAGGTATCGGCGTACAAATGGAGTGTGCCGATCTCACTCGAAGCCATCTCGCAGCTCGCGCCGAAGAAGCGCGATTTCAAGAGGCCGCTGTGGCGCGTGAAGCACTCGAAGCTGACGTTCACGATCGAAGGCAAGCAGCGACACCTCGACATCGCTGAGATGACGGCGTGGCGCGGGGCTTGGTACGTCACGCGCCTCAGGTGATCGCTCGGAGCGCGCGCCCAGGGGGTCAATGGGGTTCGCGGGGCGGGGCTCGTCCCGCCC
>JANXSI010000546.1 GCA_025352765.1 Devosia sp.
GATGCTGATCGACATGGATTTTTTCAAGTCGGTCAACGACAACCACGGACACGACGTCGGCGACGCGGTGCTTCGCGAATTCGCCGAGCGGTTGAAGCGCAATATCCGCGGCGTCGATCTCGCGTGCCGGTTCGGCGGCGAAGAATTCGTCGTGCTGATGCCCGATACCGACTATCGCCAGGCCCAGGGTGTGGCCGAACGGGTGCGCTTGGCCGTGGCCGAGCGCGGCTTCGACACCTCGGAGCCGAGGGCCCTTTCGGTAACCTGTTCTGTTGGGGTGGCGCTGAACGAACACGCGACCGACACGCCCGAATTGATCCTAAAGCGCGCCGATGTTGCGCTCTATCGCGCCAAGCGCGAGGGGCGGAACCGTGTGGTTTTCGACGCCGCGTAGGATCGTCGTCTGACGCACAATTGATTCAATTGCCGGCTAGTAAGGTTACGCGGTTACTAAGTCCCCGGCGTTTGATTGAGTTTCTTTTCAAGGGCGATACAAACGCAGCGAGGCGATGAGGAAGACTACTCATCCCAACCAATCCCTACGGATACCTCAGGTCCGCCGCAACTCCTGAAGCCCGTAGGGCGGCCGGTCCGAAGCTGCTGTGAGGCCTCTTCGGCACCCACTTCGGACCGGCCACTCTCGCTCCGTTCAAAACAAAAACCCCGCGCCAAGGCGCGGGGTTTTTGTTTGGTCGCCGGAAGCGATCGTTACTTGATCTTGGCTTCCTTGAACTCAACGTGCTTGCGCACGACGGGGTCGTACTTCTTGAAGCTGAGCTTTTCGGTCTGCGTGCGCGAGTTCTTCTCGGTCACGTAGTAGAAACCGGTGTCGGCGGTCGACACGAGCTTGATCTTGATGGATGCGGCTTTGGCCATAACAACTGTCCTTGGGGAGTGGCCGCCCTAGGGGATGGCCGAATTTGCGCGCAACCTACGGATTTGCGCTCGATTGTCAAGCCGAACGCCCCGCTGCGCCGTGCGGGGCCGGGGTTTCAGGGATAGCCAGGCAGTGCAGGGTCTGGATGCCTGTTGGCCGGATCGAATCCGTGCATGCGGTTCGCCCATTGCAGTCCGACGATGGCTCCCTTGATCGAGGGCAGAAGGGCAAGTGGCAGGATGATCGCCGCAGGCACCATGGTCGCGAGATAGACCCAGGGCGCTATTTCGGCGTGAAACTCCATCTCGAGCATCAACCCGACGATGACATGGCCGACGATCAGGATCGAAAGGTAGGGCGGCATGTCGTCCGCCCTGTGGTGAAACAGCTCTTCGCCACAAACGTCGCACGTATCGGCGACTTTGAGATACGCCCTGAACATATGGCCCTTGCCACACTTCGGGCAACGCAGCCGCATCCCGTTGAGGACGGCAGGCCAGACGGCGCGGGTTTCACGATCAGTCACGGTAAGTGCGACGGGCATTGGCCTATCTCCTTCGGCCCTTGGGGCCATGAGCCTGAAATGGGCGCTTGGACGCCCGCTTTGAAGATGACGGTTTGCCGCGGCTGCCTTCCGACAGAAGCTCGAACCGGAGGGCGCCGGCCACCGGTGCTGCCTCGAGCAGGCGCACCTGAACCGTATCCCCGATGCGGAACATCTCGCCTGTCCGATCGCCGACCATCGCCTGCATCTCTTCAACGAAGCGATAATAGTCCTGCCCAATGGTGGAGGCAGGAATGAACCCGTCAGCGCCGGTTTCGAGCAGGCGGACGAAGAGGCCCGAGCGCGTCACGCCCGAGATCCGCCCCGCAAATTCCGCCCCGATCTGGCCGGCGAGGAACTGCGCCAGAAGCCGGTCCGAGGTCTCGCGCTCGGCCAGCATCGCCCGCCGTTCGGTCGACGAGATGTGTTGCGCGATGCCCGGAAGCGCCATGGTCTCGGCTTCGGTCAGCCCGTCCTTGCCCAGATCGAGGGCGGTAATCAGGGCGCGGTGGACGATGAGGTCGGCATAGCGCCGGATGGGCGAGGTGAAGTGGGCGTAACGGTCGAGATTGAGGCCGAAATGCCCATAGTTTTCAGCGGAGTATTCCGCCTGCGCCTGCGAGCGCAGCACAATCTCGGAGACCTGCTGGGTCTTCTCGGTGTCCTTGGCCTTGGCGAGCACGCGATTGAAGTCGAGCGGCCGCACGGCGTCGGACTTGCCGAAACTGAGGTCAAGGGAGGTCAGGAACTCGCGCAGCGCCGTGAGCTTTTCGGGGCTCGGCGTGTCGTGGACGCGGTAGAGCAGGGCGCTCTTGTGCTTTTCGAGGGTTTCGGCCGCCGCGACGTTGGCGGCGATCATCATTTCCTCGATCAGCCGCATCGCTTCGAGCCGCTCGGGCGTCCGCACGTCGGCGACCAATCCCTTGGAATCGAGGATGATCTTGCGCTCGGGCAGGTCGAGGTCGAGCGGCGCGCGCTGGTCGCGGGCCTTCGCCATGACGGCGTAGGCGCGCCATAGCGGCTTCAGGATGGTCTCGAGGATCGGGCCGGTCTTGTCGTCGGGCCGGCCGTCGATTGCCGCCTGTGCCTGCTGGTAGGAGAGCTTGGCGGCAGAGCGGAAGACGATGCGGTGAACGCTGTGGCGGCGCTTCTTGCCGTCCGCACCAAGGACCAAACGAATGGCAAGGGATGGCCGATTTTCGCCCTCTTTGAGCGAACAGAGGTCGTTTGAAATGCGTTCGGGCAGCATCGGTACCACCCGGTCGGGGAAGTACACCGAGTTGCCGCGCAGATACGCCTCGCGGTCGAGGGCGGTGCCGGGGCGGACGTAGGCGGCGACGTCGGCAATGGCGACGATGACGATGTGGCCGCCGGGGTTGTTCACGTCGGTGTCCGGCTCGGCATAGACGGCGTCGTCGTGGTCCTTGGCGTCGGGCGGATCGATGGTGATCAGCGGGATGTGCCGCCAGTCCTCGCGGCCCTTGAGGGTGACTTCGGCGGCCTCTTCGGCTTCCTTCAGCACTGAGGCGGGAAAGCGGTACGGGATCTCGAGGTTGTGGATCGCGATCATCGAGACCGCGCCTTCGGAGGCCGGGTTGCCGATCACCGACTCGACCTTGGCCTTGGGGATCATCAGGCGGCCGGCGAGTTTCACGGTGACTTCGACCAGGTCGCCGTCGCGGGCGCCGCCGAGATCGCCGATGTCGATGCGCATTTCCTTCTGCTTGCGGTCGACCGGCACGAGCCTCGCGCCGCCGTCGTCAAGGCGCACGATGCCGATCTGGCCGCGCCGCGGCTTGTCGAGGATCTTCATCGCCTTGGCGGTGTAGACCGGCACCGTGCCCTCGCCGGCATCGATGCGGGCGAGGATGCGGTCACCGGGGGCCGGAACGACCCGCGCGGCTTTCGGCTGGATCACGCTGACGCGCGGTCGCTCGCCTTCGTCCTCGTTCCATTGCGCCGGATACGCGTAGAGGTCGTCGGGATCGG
>JANXSI010000562.1 GCA_025352765.1 Devosia sp.
GGCGTCGCGAGTGCTGGGATAGGCGACGATGTCGGGCGTGCCGTCGGCAAAGCAGAGGCGCGTCCCGACCAGATAGCGAAACCCGTCCGGCTTCGGGCCGTCCATGTCGCGCAGCGCCACATAGGCCCGCACCACCCCGGCGAACGAGTTGCGGTCGCAAAGGCCCAGCCCCTGGAGCTTGAGCATGGCGGCAGCCGCCACCAGTTCCTCGGGATGCGAGCCACCGCGCAGGAACGAGAAATTCGACGTGCTAACGAGCTCGATATAGTCCGGCGCCGGCCGCAGGCTGCGGGTCGGGCTCGCCGCCTTGAAGTCGAGCACCGCGGTCATGCGAAGAACCCGTGCAAAAACCACTTCGGTTGTTCCGACGCCCCGAACAGCCCCTGCCGGAACAGCCAGAAGCGCCGCCCGCCGTCGTCCTCGGCGACGAAATAGTCGCGCGCCGTTTCGCCTTCGGTGTAGGTGCGATCGAGCGAGGGCTGCGCCTCATCGCCGAGCTGCAGCCGGTCCGCCGACCGCCACCATTCGACCGCGATCCGCTCCGGTCCCGACGCCCGGACGAAACGGTAGGTGACCCGCCGCCACACCATGTTGGGCGGCGGCCCATCCGGCACTTCGGCCAACGACACGCTGATCGGCTCGGGCTGCGGCAGGAGCTTCAGGGGTCGCGGCGCGGCGAGCGGCAAGAGCGCCTCTGGATCGTCCGGGGTGCGGGCGACCATCGGTTCGAGTTTGACCGCCCGCTCCGGGATGTGGCTGTTGACCGGCTTGCTGCGCACCACCGCGAGCGGCCCGAGCCGGCTGGTCATTCGGTCGTAGAGCCGGTCGAGCGAAGCGGCGCCATCCTCGGTTTCGAAGGCGCCGATCTGCACCGCCGCAACCGGCGAGATCGAACTCGCGGCAAGCCGGATCATGTCGATACCGAACCCGGCATCGTATTCCCCCACCAGCCGCTCCGCCCGGTGCGCGAACAGCCGCCCGATATGCTGGGCGTCGCGCGTCGCCCGCGCCGCATTGACCGACAGCGTCATCACCTTGTGGTCGACACGATAGAGAAACAGGTGAAAGGCCTGCGCCCCGACCCCTTCGGTTTCAAGATCCGACGACAGCCGCAGCGCCAGATCGTGCGCCGTCATCAGCACATCGTCAAGCAAGCCGATCGGTTCGGCAAAACGCCGTTCTACGTAGTGTTCGGCGAGTGGCAGCCGCGGCCGCACCCGTTCTTCGACATAACCCAGCGCCTGGTCGAGCCGGAGCAGCAGCGAGGTGCCGAAGCGCGCCTTGAGCGCCCGCCGGTCGCGGCTATAGAGCTGGCCGACCTGCTTAAGTCCCAGATGTTCGAGCCCCGCGACCTGGCTCTCCTCGAGCCGCAGCGCCGCCACCGGCAGGTGTGCGAGGATTTCCGAGACATCGGAGCCTACCACCTGCGGCGACGAGAAATGTGCCAGCGCCCACGCGGCGCCGACCGTCGGCGCAATGGCGCTGCGCACCGTGATCCCAAGGGCTTCGAGCCGCCCGCTGAGCGTGTCGAGCATCGCCGCCTCGTCGCCGAACAGATGGCTGACCCCGGTGATGTCGAGCATCAGGTCGCCCCACGCCGCATGGTCGGTCAGCACCGTCACGATCGGCGTCGCATTGGAGTGCCAGTCGGCGAAATCGCCGAACACCTGCTCGATGAACGGCCGGTCGATTTCGCGCAGCTCGAGATTGGGCACCAGCGCCTTGGCGTCAGCGAGGTTCTGCCCGGCGAACAGGCCCTCGGCGCTGGCCCGCTGGTCGAGCGCCACGAGCTTCATGGCGCCCTTCTGCTTTTCCCAGATGCCGAGCGGGCGGACCGAAGCGGCGAGCGCCGGGTCAGCTCGCTTCAGACAATCGGTCGCCCAGCGCGGCAGATGGAGCGCCAGATAGCGGCGCGGGGCGCTGAGCACCCCTTGTCCGATCATCTGCGCCAACCCGTTCGAAGCCATGTTCCGTCCAGTCCACCAGGAAGTCCTCACCCTCGGGTGCCGCGCGCCGGCGTCCGCCCAAGCTGCCTTTCTCGAGGGTCACCCGCCATCGCGGTGGCCCCGGCGCCGTGGCGTCGAAGGGCGGCGGCCGGCTCTGGGCGGGCGCAATCTTCCAGCGGAACTTGGCCGCGCTCGCCTCGCGTTCTCGCGCATAGCGGACGAGGAATACCGATGACCCCGAGGCCGCAGCCCTGAGGCTCAACCGCCGCGACGCGGTGAAATCGAGCGCTTTGTGCAGGTGGACGATATCGGCGACGACTGCCGCCACCGGCCGGCACGCCACCGCCTCCTCGATCGCCCACAGCAGCTCGACGATGGTCTGGGCGCGAATGAACACCACCTGCCCGGGGTCGAGCCCGAACGATCCGAGACCGAGCCCATAGGGAACCCCCGCCTCCTGCGCATCGCCCTGCAGCTGCAGATAGAGGATCGCCGGCCGCCGCGGCTCGAGCATGCTGCGCGCCTGCGCCAGCGCAAAGCCGAGCGCCGCGCCGCCTTCACGCAATTCGTCGGCAAACACCTCGTGCACCGCGCCGCGTGGCGCGACGAGAAACCCCGCACGCGCCGGCACGCTCTCTTCGCCCTGCAGCACTGGCCGGGTTTCGAGCGCCGTGATCTGCTGGCGCAGCGTATCGAGTGCGAGATGTCTGTTGCCCAACATGGGGAGGGCTCCCTGTTCCCTGCGTGACGAGAACAAAGAGAGAACATCAGAGTCAGGGGCAGAGTCAAGTCGAGTCCGGGAGGGGAGCGGCTAAGA
>JANXSI010000577.1 GCA_025352765.1 Devosia sp.
CGCCCAGTCGCGCGACGAGCCAGTGCCGTATTCCTTGCCGGCAAACACGATCAGCGGCGTCCCCAGCTTCTGGTAAGCCATGGCCGCATCGTACATCGCCATCGTCTCGCCGCTCGGCCCTTTGGTGAAGCCGCCTTCGACACCCGGCACCATCTGATTCTTGATGCGGATGTTGGCAAACGTGCCGCGCATCATCACTTCATGGTTGCCGCGGCGTGCGCCGTAGGAGTTGAAGTCGCGCGGGCTGACCTGCCGCTCGACCAGATACTGCCCGGCCGGCGTCGAGGCCTTGAACGAGCCCGCCGGCGAGATGTGGTCGGTGGTGATCGAGTCGAGGAAGAGGCTGAGGATACGGGCGTTCTCGACGTCGGTGATCGGCTCGGGTTCCATCTTCAGGCCCTCGAAATAGGGAGGGTTCTGCACGTAGGTCGAAGCGCCGTTCCACTTGTAGGTCTCGCCGCCATCGACCGCGATCCCCTGCCAGTTCTCGTCGCCCTTGAAGACGTCCGAGTAGCGGCCGAGGAACATCTGCGGTGTGATCACCTTGCGGACGATTTCCGCAATCTCGTGGTTCGAGGGCCAGATGTCGCGCAGATACACCGGCTGGCCGTTGCTGCCCGTGCCGAGGGAATCGGTCGCCACATTGACGTTCATCGAGCCGGCGAGCGCGTAAGCGACCACCAGCGGCGGCGATGCCAGATAGTTGGCCCGCACGTCGGGGTTCACGCGGCCTTCGAAGTTGCGGTTGCCCGACAGGACCGAGGCGGCAACTAGGTCGTTGGCGTTGATGCACTCCGAGATGGCCTCGGGCAACGGGCCCGAATTGCCGATGCAGGTGGTGCAGCCGTAGCCGACGAGGTTGAAGCCCATGGCGTCGAGATCGGCACTGAGCCCGGCGGCGTCGAGATAGTCGGTGACCACCTGCGACCCGGGGGCGAGCGACGTCTTAACCCACGGCTTGACCTTGAGACCGAGCGCCCGCGCCTTACGGGCGACGAGCCCGGCGGCGATCAGCACCGACGGGTTGGACGTATTGGTGCACGAGGTGATCGCGGCGATCACCACATGGCCGTCATCGATCTTGTAGTCGGCGCCGCGGACTGGGAACGCGGCCTCTTCGGGGATATCGTCGACCCCCGTCGCGCCTTCATCGACATAGCGGCTCTCGCCGACCGATTCGGGCAGCTTGGTGCGGTCCTTGCGGCCACCGGCGATTTCCTTGAGCGCGTCGCGGAAGCGCGGTGCGGCATCTTTGAGCGAGACGCGATCCTGCGGGCGCTTCGGACCCGAAACGGACGGCACGACCGTCGTCAGGTCGAGTTCGAGCGTATCAGTGAAGGTCGGATCGGCCGACTCGGTGGTGCGGAACATGCCCTGCGCATCGGAGTAGGCTTTGACCAGTGCCACGCGGTCGGCATCGCGGCCCGAGGTTTCGAGATAGGCGAGCGTATCGACATCGACCGGGAAGAAGCCGCAGGTCGCGCCGTATTCGGGCGCCATGTTGGCGATCGTCGCCTGGTCCTCGAGCGACAGATAGTCGAGGCCGGGGCCGTAGAATTCGACGAATTTGCCGACGACCCCCTTCTTCCTCAGCATCTCGGTGACGGTGAGGACGAGATCGGTGGCGGTGATGCCCTCGTTGATCTGCCCGGTCATCTTGAAGCCGACGACTTCGGGGATCAGCATGGTGATGGGCTGGCCCAGCATCGCGGCTTCCGCCTCGATGCCGCCAACGCCCCAGCCGAGCACGGCGAGGCCGTTGACCATGGTGGTGTGGCTGTCGGTGCCGACGAGGGTGTCGGGATAGGCGATGGTCTCGCCGGTCTCGGCGTCCTTCTTCGTCCATACGGTCTGCGCCAGATATTCGAGGTTCACCTGGTGGCAGATGCCGGTGCCGGGCGGCACCACGCGGAAGTTGTCGAACGCCTTCTGCCCCCAGCGCAGAAACTCGTAGCGCTCGCCGTTACGCTCATATTCGAGCTCGACGTTCTGGTGGAAGCTGAGCGCGGTGCCGAAACTGTCGACCATGACCGAGTGGTCGATGACCAGGTCGACCGGCACCAGCGGATTGATCTTCTGCGGATCGGCCCCGAGCTTAGCGGTCGCGTCGCGCATGGCCGCGAGATCGACGACAGCGGGAACGCCGGTGAAATCCTGCATCAAGACGCGCGCCGGGCGGTAGGAAATTTCGTGTTCGGAGGTTCGGGTCCCCAGCCACTGCGCCACGGCCATGATGTCAGCCTTGGTGACGGTCACCCCGTCCTCGAAGCGCAACAGGTTCTCGAGCACCACCTTCATCGAGTGCGGCAGCTTCGAAATCCCCGGCAGGCCGTTCTTTTCGGCCAGCGGCAGAGAGTAGTACGTATAGGTTTTGTCCCCGACCGTGAGCGTGGTCTTGGACTTGAAGCTGTTGAGCGATTGGGTCACGGGTCCGCCTGACATTCGGGTTGAGGCAGCAGAGCGGTCCTGACGCGGGGACGAGCTGCGAAGGGACCGGACGCGGGGAATCTGGAAACGTTCCAGACTTGAGGGCCTTATAGAGAACTAACATGACGCTTGCCAGTCTCGCTGTTGGTTGAATAGGCATGGCGGCCATGAACTCCGATGAGCCGCCGGCTCGCCCCCTGCTGACGGTTGAAGAGCTTGCCCTGAGCCGCGGCGAGCGCCGGCTGTTCGACGGCGTCGGCTTTCGCCTCGAGCCCGGACAGTTGCTGCTGCTGCGGGGCCCCAATGGCGCCGGCAAATCGAGCCTGCTGCTGACGCTCGCTGGCCTGCTTCGCCCCGAGGCCGGCCGCCTCGTCTGGCCGGGGGAGGAGCCGACCCAGCTTCATCTTCTGGCGCATCTGCCGGGGGTAAAGACCAGGCTCAGCCTCGTCGAGAATCTCGACTTCTGGCGGAGCGTCAACGGCCCCACGGGACTCCTCGCAGCGGACGCACTCGAGCGGGTAGGGCTCGGCGGCCTCGGCGCACTTGACGCAGGCTACCTCTCGGCCGGCCAGACCAAGCGGCTGGCGCTGGCGCGGCTGCTGGTCACGGACCGGCTGATCTGGCTGCTCGACGAGCCGACCGCCTCACTCGATGCGGCCGGAGACGTGCTGGTCGAGCGCCTCGTCGCCCAGCGGCTGAGGACCGGCGGCGCGGTGATTGCCGCAACCCACGACGACATCGGCGGCGCCACCAGCACGCTCACACTGGGGGCCGCCCGATGAGCGCCGTCTTCGCTCTTATCGGCCGCGAACTGCGGCTTGCGACCCGCACCGGCGGCGATGCGCTGACGCTGGTGCTGTTCTTCGTCATGGTGGGCGCGGTGGTCCCCTTCGCCATCGGCCCCGACCGGACGCTCCTGGCCAAACTCGCGCCGGGACTAATCTGGATTGCGGCGTTCCTCTCGATGCTGCTTGGCCTCGACCGGCTGTTTCGCGCCGACGAGGATGACGGCTCGCTGCTGCTGCTTCGTCATGCCGCCATTCCGCTCGAAGCAGTGGTTGCCGCCAAGGTGCTGGCGCACTGGCTGCTGAGCGCCGTGCCGCTCATCGTCGCCAGCCCATTGCTGGCGGTGCTTTTGGCGATGGACATGCCCAGTTGGGGGCGCACTGTGCTGGCGCTCCTGATCGGCACGCCCGCCCTCACGGCCTTCGGCGCCATCGGCGCGGCTGTGACAGTGTCGCTGAAGCGCGGGGGCCTCCTCGCGCCAGTCTTGATCCTGCCGCTCTGCATCCCGGTGCTGATTTTCGGCGTCGCGCTGGTCGCAGCCCCCGACGGCAGCAATGCAGCGCTGCTGTTTCTTGCCGCCCTCAGCCTCGTTTCCGTGGCCTTTTGTCCGTTTGCCGCA
>JANXSI010000599.1 GCA_025352765.1 Devosia sp.
AGGGAGCCGACGCGGCCGACGCTCTGGCGATCGCCATCTGCCACGCCAATCACCGGACATTCGCCGCGCTGCGGGTCAGCGCATGATCGGCAAGCTCAAGGGATTGATCGACGGGTTCGGCGACGATTTCGTCCACATCGAAGTGGGTGGGGTCGTCTACGAGGCGTTCTGTTCGGCCAAGACGCTGGCAAGCCTGCCACAGGTCGGGCACGCGGCGGTCGTCCATACGGAAATGATCGTCCGGGAGGACATGATCCGGCTTTACGGTTTCGCCTCCCCAGACGAGAAGGCGTGGTTTACCACGCTTCTCACGGTGCAGGGGGTGGGCGCGCGGGTGGCGCTGTCGATCCTGTCGACGCTCTCAACCGGCGAGCTCGCCAGCGCCATCGCGCTGCAGGACAAGGCGATGGTCGGACGCGCCAGCGGCGTCGGGCCGAAGCTGGCGGTACGCCTCGTCACCGAACTCAAGGGCAAGGTGCCGACCGGGATCGGCATCGACGCGGGAACGCTCGGGCTGCAGGCAGCGCTGGGCGAAGGCGTCGCGCCATCAAACGTCGCCGATGCGGTCTCGGCGCTGAGCAACCTCGGCTACTCGAGTGCCCAGGCTTCAGCAGCCGTGGCCCGGGTGGTTGGCCGCGAGGGTGAGGGCATCGATACCGCCACACTGATCCGGCTCGGCCTCAGGGAACTGAGCAATTGACCGATCTCACCTCGGCCGCTGCCGGACGCGACGATCCGCTTGATGTGAGCCTCAGGCCCACCGGGTTTTCCGAGTTCGTCGGACAGGCGCCGGCACGCGCCAATCTGGAAGTGTTCATCGCCGCCGCCAAGCAGCGCAAGGCCGCACTCGACCACGTGCTGTTCGTCGGCCCGCCGGGGCTGGGCAAGACCACGCTGGCGCAGATCGTTGCCCGCGAACTCGGCGTCGGCTTCCGGGCCACGTCCGGTCCGGTGATCGCCAAGGCGGGCGACCTCGCGGCGCTCCTCACCAATCTTGACCAGCACGACGTGCTGTTCATCGACGAGATCCACCGGCTCAACCCGGCGATCGAGGAAATCCTCTATCCGGCGATGGAGGACTACCAGCTCGACCTGATCATCGGGGAGGGACCAGCAGCGCGTTCGGTGCGGATCGATCTGGCAAAATTCACGCTGATCGGCGCGACAACCCGCGCCGGCCTGCTGACGACACCGCTGCGCGACCGCTTCGGCATCCCGGTGCGGCTCAATTTCTACACGGCCGAGGAACTCGTCCAGATCGTCGAGCGCGGGGCCAGGCTGCTCGGCGTCGGCATGGCGCCAGATGGTGCCCTCGAAATCGCCAGGCGATCGCGCGGCACACCCCGGATCGCCGGACGACTATTGCGTCGGGTCACCGACTTCGCATTGGTCGACGGGGCCAAGTCGATTACCCGCGAGGTCGCCGATAAGGCGCTGCTGCGGCTCGATGTCGACGCTCGCGGCCTTGATCAACTCGACCGGCGGTATTTGAAGACCATCGCCGAATTCTACAATGGCGGGCCGGTCGGGATCGAAACCATCGCCGCTGCCCTCAGCGAGCCCCGCGATGCGCTCGAGGAAATCGTCGAGCCTTACCTGATCCAGCAGGGCTTCATCCAGCGCACGCCACGCGGCCGGATGCTGACGGGTCAGGCGTTCCAGCATCTGGGCATGAGCGTTCCGCAGGGCTTTGGGGGGCTGCAGGCGAGCCTGTTCGAAGAACCGCCGATCGATGAGTAGGCCATGAGCGCGTCCCACCGGTTTTCCGTCCGGGTCTACTACGAGGATACCGACTTTTCGGGGGCAGTGTACCACGCGGCGTACCTGCACTTCTTCGAGCGGGCGCGAACGGAGTTTCTGAGGGCGGAGGGAATCCATCACTCGGAACTGGCCAAGGACGGCATCGCGTTTGCGGTGCGGTCGATGGACATCCAGTTCATCCGCGGCGCCACGATCGACGATCTGCTGGTGGTCGACACCGCGGTGCTCGAGGTGACAGGCGCACGGCTGACGCTCGACCAGTCGATCGAGCGCGGCGACGAGTTGATTGTCCGGGCCAAGGTCGTGGTGGTTGCGGTCAAGGCCGGCCGCGCGGCGCGCCTGCCCAAAGCGGTGATTTCGGCGTTTTCGCGGGGGCGCTAGAGCGCCCGTCGGAACCGGTTGTTAACCTTTGGTTGACCATAAACGTCGCAGGGCTGCTCCGCGCCCGCAAAGTACCGGAATTCCGGGCTTTCTCTTAAATTTGACAAATTCTGCCCGCATCGGGATCACCATTCGTCGCATCGCATTGGCGTGCTTCGGGGGCCGGTCCGGCGGGGACCGAGACGAAAGGACCATTCATGACAT
>JANXSI010000604.1 GCA_025352765.1 Devosia sp.
CGAGCGACAGGCCGATGAAGAGATGACCGTAGCTGACCAGAAAGCTCAGCACCGCGTCGGTGCCCGGGGAGGTGAACGGTGCGAACAGCCAGTGGAAGGTCTTCGTGCTTCCCAGAAACCCGGCGATGGAAAAGCCTGGGACGAGCACCTGGTGGCTCGCGGCGTAAATAAAGATCCACCCCATGGCGAGGCGCATGAGGAGGATGATGGAACGCGTAGTGGTGGTGTTGGTCATGGGATGCTCGCGAGGGTTGTGGGACGCCGCATCTCTGGACGCCCTCGGGGGCCGCGTCATTGACGTGACGCAAGCGTCAGCACGCTGCCGGAAACAGTGTGTCGCGCGAAAGGGCCGGAACCCTAGCGCAGGGGTGGACCGAACAGGGCGAAGCCGCGGCTCAGCCCTATATACATGGCGATGGTGAAGGCGAGGGCCAGCAGCCCCCAGATGATCATCCGACGAATCCGCACGGTTGACGCCCCGGTTGGTTCTTCCGCGGAATATAACTCGGATGCTGCGGGCGGGAAAAGGGGGGCAGAAGCCGTCGTACGGCGAGGACGTGCCGCTGTCGATTTTGTCGTGCTTGGTTCGACAAGGAGCACTGACGCCATTGCGGCTGACGGGCGGAACGAACTGCGGGTAGGATGGAGCATAGAGTGGAGCAGGGCATGGCGTATTCCGACGACGAGCTGATCGAGTTCGAGGCGCATGGTGCGAGCCTACCGGCGGGTGGAACGCTATTCGACGTCGAGACGGACGGGGCGACGATCCATGGCGTGCGGTTCGGCGACGGGCCGCCGGTGATCCTGCTGCATGGCGGCATGGGGCACGGTGGCAATTTCGCCCACCAGGTGCCGGCGCTGCTGGGGGCCGGCTTTTCGGCCATCGTCATCGACAGCCGCGGCCATGGGCGCTCGACCCGCGACGCCAGGCCCTACAGTTACTGGCTGCTGGCCGATGATGTGCGGGCGGTGATGGATACGCTCGGCATCGCCAAGGCGGCGATCGTCGGCTGGAGCGATGGCGCCGACACCGGGCTGGTGCTGGCGCACGACACGCCCGAGCGGGTCACGAGCCTCCTGTTCTTTGCCTGCAATGTCGACGACAGCGGCACGCTGCCGTTCGAAATGACGCCGGTGATCGGCCGCTGCATCGCGCGGCACCAGCTCGATTATCGGGCGCTGTCGGCGACGCCCGACGATTTTGACGCCTTCGCCGAGGCGGTGGGAAAGATGCAGCGGACGGAGCCCGACTATTCCGCCGATGACCTCGCGGCCATCCGGGTGCCGGTGCTGAGCGTTTTGGGCGAGGACGACGAGTTCATCCGGCGCAGCCATGCGGGCTATATCGCGCAGACGATCCCGGGGGCGCAGTTCGTGCTGCTCAAGAGCGTGTCGCACTTTGCGCCGCTGCAGCGCCCGGACGTGTTCAACGCTGTGATGCTGGACTGGCTTCAGGCGGGCGGCTGATCGCGCAGCTCGATGAGGCCGCGGCGCAGCCGGGTGCGGACGGTGTTGACCGGCAGCAGGTACTTGGCCGCCAGCTGGTCGTAGCTCAGGCCCTCGACATAGGCGTCGCGCACCAGCGGGCGCTTCAGCGCATCGAGGCCGTCGATCAGCAGGTCGACCTGCCGGCGCTGGCAGGCGATGAGCGTCGCGTCCTCGGGCGAGGGACCGCTGCCGCGCAACTCGGGCAGGTCGGCGATGTCCTCGGCGCGCGGGGCGCGGGCGCGGAGCATGTCGATGGCCTGATTGCGGGCAATCATCGCAAGCCATGAGATCGGGCTGTAGAGCCCCGGTGTGAAGCTTGCGGCGCGGCGCCAGATCTTGAGGTAGGTCTCCTGCAGCGCCTCGTCGGCATCGGCCCGGCTGCCGAGGAGTTTGAGGCAGGTTCCGTAGAGCTTGCCGCTGGTGCGAATGTAAAGCTGGTCGAAGGCGGCGCGATCGCCTTTGGCCACCCGCTCGATCAGGGACGCGACGGCGGGGGAGGTGTGCATGGGGACCAGGGGTTCGGGCGCTGGTCTTACAAGCGGGAGCGGAGGGAAAGGTTGCGGCCGGGGAGCCGGGAAAGCGAGAAGGCCCGCCGGAGCGGGCCTTCGGGCGTCAGAGTTTCGGTTCGGGGGCGATGGGGTCGTCGATCGAGGGGAGCGGGGTCAGGTCCTGCTCATCGTTGAGGGCGGCGTCGTAGAGGTCGAGGGCGCTCTGGATCTGCACGAAGCGGGTGAGGGCGGCGTTGAGATCGGGCGTCGCCACGGCCTCGCGGCGGGCCTCGACCAGCCGAGCGCGAAAGCGCTTGAGGGCGGTGACGTGCGGGCTGTCGGGACGGGACATGGGAACTCTCCGGATGATGGGAACGTAAGGCGCGGCGCGGGCGATTGGTTGCAGGCGATGGTGTCGCACGGGCGGCGCGCCAGGAACAGGGCGAGCGGAGGCGTCCGGCGGCCCGGTTTCGGTGGTCTGCCCTGGCCAGTCGGGGACTGTCGGGATTTCCGTGTTTGAGGCGGGCATAATGGAAGCAAGGAGCTCGCGATATGCCACGACGCAAAGAACCGAAGATCCCCGACGCATCCTCGACCAGCTTCTGGCTGGCGCCGATGCAAAGACCGCGTTTGACCCGAACGGCCTTCTCGACGAGTTGAAGAAGGCCTTGGCCGAACGGGTGCTGAACGCCGAGATGGACCACCATCTGGGTGGCGAAGGTGGGGTGGGCAATGGCCGCAACGGCTATGGCACCAAGACGGTGATCACAGATACCGGCAAGCTCGAACTAGAAGTGCCGCGAGACCGGCAGGCGAGCTTTGACCCGCAGCTGATCGCCAAGTATCAGCGCCGGTTTCCTGGCTTCGACGACAAGGTCATCTCGATGTGTGCCCGAGGCATGAGCACCCGTGAGATCGCCGGGCACCTGCGCGAACTCTATGGCATCGAGGTTTCGGCTGACCTGATCAGCGCGGTGACCGATGCTGTGCTCGAGGAGATCGCCGCCTGGCAGGCCCGGCCGCTGGAGACGACCTATCCGCTGGTGTCTTTCGATGCCCTTCGGGTCAAGGTCCGTGACGAAGGCCTGGTGCGCAACAAGGCGGTCCACATCGCTCTGGGCGTCCGCGGCGACGGCACCAAGGAGGTTCTGGGCATGTGGCTCGAACAAAACGAAGGGGCCAAGTTCTGGCTGCGGGTGATGAACGAGCTGAGGAACCGCGGTGTCGAAGATATTCTGATCGCCGTTGTCGATGGCCTGAAGGGTTTTCCCGACGCCATCAATGCCGCCTTTCCCGAGACGACCGTGCAGACCTGCATCGTCCACCTTCTGCGCCAGAGCCTCGACTTCGTCTCCTACAAGGATCGCAAGCCCATCGCCACGGCGCTCAAAGATATCTACCGGGCCGTCGACACGGTCGCGGCAGCGGCGGCACTCACCGCTTTCGAGGAGGGGCCATGGGGCCAAAAATACGCGGCGATCGGCCAGAGTTGGCGCCGCGCCTGGAGCGAAGTGATCCCGTTCTACGCCTTTCCCGCCGAGGTCAGGCGGATCCTCTATATGACGAACGCCATCGAAGCTTTGAACTCAAAGCTCCGGCGAGCCGTCCGGGCCAGGGGGCATTTTCCCACCGATGAGGCCGCAATGAAGCTTTTGTTCCTGGTCTTGAACCGCTCCGAAAAGGAGTGGGAGATGCCGCCTATTACTTGGGCCATCGCAAAGGCCCAGTTCGCCGTTCTCTTCGGCGAGCGGTTCACCAGGGCAATAGCCGGCTGATGTTCAACCCGCCCGCCTCACACGAAATTCCTGACAGTCCCTGGCCTTCTCGCCTAAAATCGAGCCACTGGTTCGACTTTGCCTTCGGCACGGTTCGAAGCCCTCACCCGGCCGCTGCGCGGCCACCCTCTCCCCCTTGGGGAGAGGGGAAGAAGCTAGTCCGTGGCGCCTTCGAGGGTGTCCAGTTCCATCTCGCGCAGGCGCTTGATTTCGTCGCGTAGTCTTGCGGCGCGCTCGAACTCCAGGTTGGTGGCGGCTTCGCGCATCTGGGTTTCGAGATCTTTCAGCACCGCCTTGAGGTTGGCGCCGACCTGGATCTGTTCCTTACCGGACTTGTCCTTGCCGATCGAGACGGTGACGTGGTCCTTTTCGTAGACGCTGTCGACGATGTTCTGGATGTTGGACTTGACGCTCTGCGGTGTAATGCCGTTCGCCTGGTTGTACGCCGTCTGCTTTTCGCGGCGGCGGTTGGTTTCGGCCAGCGCCCGGTCCATCGAGCCGGTGTGGTGGTCGGCATAGAGGATGACCTTGCCGTCGACGTTGCGGGCGGCGCGGCCGATGGTCTGGATGAGGCTGGTCTCGGAGCGGAGGAAGCCTTCCTTGTCGGCGTCGAGGATGGCGACCAGGGCACATTCGGGGATGTCGAGACCCTCGCGCAACAGGTTGATGCCGACCAGCACGTCGAAGGCGCCGAGGCGGAGGTCGCGGATGATCTCGATGCGCTCGATGGTGTCGATGTCGGAGTGCATGTAGCGGACGCGGATGCCCTGCTCGTGCATGTATTCGGTCAAATCTTCGGCCATCTTCTTGGTGAGGACGGTGACCAGCGTGCGGTAGCCGGCCTTACTGGTGGTGCGGATCTCGTCGACGACGTCGTCGACCTGGTTCTTGGCCGGACGGATCTCGACCGGCGGGTCGATCAGGCCGGTGGGGCGGATCACCTGCTCGGCGAAGACACCGCCGGCCTGCTCCATCTCCCAGGCGCCGGGGGTGGCCGAGACGTAGACGGTCTGCGGGCGCATGGCGTTCCACTCCTCGAAGCGGAGCGGGCGATTGTCCATGGCGGAGGGCAGACGGAAACCGTATTCGGCGAGGGTCGCCTTGCGGCGAAGGTCGCCGCGATACATGGCGCCGAGCTGGCCGACGGTGACGTGGCTTTCGTCGACGAAGACCAGGGCGTTGTCGGGCAGGTATTCGAACAGCGTCGGTGGCGGCTCGCCGGGCTTGCGGCCGGAGAAGTAGCGCGAATAGTTCTCGATGCCGGCGCAGGAGCCGGTGGCTTCCATCATTTCGAGATCGAACAGGGTGCGCTGCTCGAGCCGCTGCGCTTCGAGGAAGCGGCCGGCGCCGTTGAGCTCCTGCAGGCGCGCCGCGAGCTCCATGCGGATCAGCTTGATGGCGCCCGAGAGGGTGGCTCTGGGCGTCACGTAGTGGGAGTTGGCGAAGACGCGGATGAAGAGGAGGTCCGAGGCTTTCTTCCCGGTCAGCGGATCGAACTCGGAGATCGACTCGATCTCGTTGCCGAACAGCGTGATGCGCCAGGCGGCGTCCTCGTAGTGGGCGGGGAAGAGTTCGACGGTGTCGCCGCGGACCCGGAAGGTGCCGCGGACGAAGCCGGTGTCGCCGCGCTTGTATTGCAGCTGGGTGAGCGAGCGGAGGAGTTCGCGCTGGTCGATCGACTGGCCCTTGCGGAGGTCGAAGGTCATGGCGGTGTAGTCTTCGACCGAACCGATGCCGTAGATGCAGCTCACCGAGGCGACGATGATGACGTCGTCGCGCTCGAGCAGGGCGCGCGTCGCCGAGTGGCGCATGCGGTCGATCTGCTCGTTGATGGTCGATTCCTTCTCGATATAGGTGTCGGTGCGCGGGACGTAGGCTTCGGGCTGGTAGTAGTCGTAGTAGGAGACGAAGTATTCTACCGCGTTGTGGGGGAAGAAGGTCTTGAACTCGCCGTAGAGCTGGGCCGCGAGGGTCTTGTTGGGGGCGAGGATCAGCGCCGGGCGCTGCGTGCGCATGATGGTCTGCGCGGCGGTGAAGGTCTTGCCGGAGCCGGTGACGCCGAGCAGGACCTGGTCGGTCTCGCCGTTCTCGACGCCCTCGACGATGTCGGCGATGGCGGTGGGCTGGTCGCCGGCGGGCTCGTACTGGGTGACCAGCTGGAACGGGATTCCGCCCTCGGACTTCTGGCGCGGCGCCGGGCGGTGGGGCTTCCAGGCGTCGTTGCCCTCGACCTCCTTGCGGCCGTGCAGGATGATGTCTTCCAGCGCCCGGACGGTGGCCGAGATGCCGACGGTCTGCGCGCCCTCGAGGTTCTGGCCGGGGAGGGCGACTTTCTTCTTGGTCGAGCTGCCGGGGACTTTTGCCTTGGCGACGGTGGTGGCGAGCGCTTCGCGCAGCTGCGCCAGCGCCTCGGGGTCTTTCGCGGTGGCGCGGCTGATGCTGCGGGCGGTGATGGAACCGGAGGACGGGACGTGGCCGAAACCGGCCTGGTCGCTTTCGCCCATGCCGCCGAAATCGGGGCGCTCGACGGAGTTGGCCTTCGACTTCGGTGCCTTCAGCGACATGCCGGTGGCGGCCGAGCGGGTGACCTTCTTTTCCTTCTTGGGTTTTTCGGGGGGCTCGCCTCGTCCTTCGACAGGCTCAGGATGAGGCTTTGCGGCTTTCGCCAGCGGCTGCGGGACCAGCGGCTGGATGCCGGTGCCGGATTTTTCGGCGGCGCGGCGGGCG
>JANXSI010000634.1 GCA_025352765.1 Devosia sp.
TCAATCCCCAACCTTCCCCCGACATTGCCCTCAAGGCCGATGCCAGCTGTGCCCGTTGTTCCGAAGTCACCCTAGACGAGCTTGTCGCCCGTGCAAACCAGAATTTACCTGGATTTAACCATAGCGGTTAGCTTCCTAAGACGAGGTTAACGGCCCGCCGCTCCGAGGGAAACCCTATAAATTTGAGGCACTTGGGTGTGGTGAGCGGGGGGTTGTCTAAAACCCGCATAGTTAATTCAAATTGTCTGCGTTGCCGCGCCGCAACAATCGCCGAAGGCGCAAAAACGCCCCGATTCCACCCCGATTGGGTGCGTTCGGAGGCGAAGGGATGGCTTTGGAGCCGCGATTCAGCGCGAAGCGATGGCGTCAGGAGCGAAAGCCGCGGCCCTGAGGTCATGGAGGCTGTCCATCACCCGGCAGAGCGCCCGGATCTCGTCGGTGGGGGCGACGAGGTCGGGCACCATCACGGTCTGCATGCCGGCGGCGTGGGCGGCCCGCACCCCCGAATGCGAGTCCTCGACCGCAAGGCAGGTCTCGGGCCTGAGCCCCAGGAGCCGCGCCGCCGTCAAATACGGCTCGGGGTGCGGCTTGGGCTGCACCACGTCGTCGCGCGTCACGATCGCCTGGAACAGGTCGAGCAGCCCGGCGGTCCCGAGATGCGTCAGCGCATGCGCCGCCCGCGACGAGGTGGCGACCGCCATCGGGATGCGCCGGCCCTTCAGTTCGGCGAGCAGCTCCGGCACCCCGGCCTTGACCGGCACCGATTGCGCCATGCGCGCATGCATGATGCGGCGGCATTCGGCGTCGAACATCTCGTACGGGAAGGCCAGCCCATAGGCCTCGACCAGGAGCTTGTTGGTGTGCTCGTGCGACGAGCCGACCATCCGGCCATGCACGTCGTCGGTCATGGTGAACCCCAGCCCATCCGTCACCTGCCAGACGACGTCCTTGAACACCATCTCGGTGTCGAGCAGCGTGCCGTCCATATCGAAGACGACGGCGGAAAACGGGGCGAGCGGAAGAGAGGAAACCATGGCCGCTATGTAGTGCGCTTCGCCCGCCTGCGCCAGATCGCCCGCTCCCCCCGTCAGAACGGCGGACTGCCCATCGCGACCGTCACCGCCACCGCCGCGATGCCGACTGCCAGCAGCGCAAACGCCAGCTTGGCCAGCCGCGTCGCCCCCGCAGCGATGCCGCTGAAGCCGAGCGCCCCGGCGATCACGGCGCCGATGATGAGAATGAGCAGCAAGGTGAACATGGACGAGAAACTCCGGATGGGCCGGCACAACGCCGAGGCGTGCGGGCGGTTGCCGGCCCGATGGCCACAGGCCGGCTTGATCCATCTCAAGACCGCCGCCGCGCCCTCTGGCATCCTTTCTGCCACCGAGATGGAGACCTCGCATGTGCGACACCTGTGACCCCCGCGCTGAAAAGCTGCGCCTGCTGGCGGCGCAGTTCACCGAGCTGTCCGAAGTCAGCGACGGCGTGTTTTCGACCCGGCTGAGCCGCACGGCGGTCGAGCTCGAGGAGATGGCTGCGCGCATCTGTTCGGCCTGTGCGCCGATCGACCTGATGTGGGGCGATGCCGCGCCGGTCGACGCCGAGGCCGACGCCGGACTCGCCGCCGCGATCGTCCTGCTGCCGGTCTGAGCCGCCATGAAGACCGCCGCCTATCTCCGGCTGCAGGCCAAGGAATTGCGCGACATGGCCCGCGAGGCCGCGCACGAGTTGCGGGTGGAGCTCGAAAAGCTCGCCGCGCAGTGCGAAAAGCTGGCCAATGACCTCGCCGGCAATGGCCATGCCCATCCCGAGGGCGAGCCCGCCGACGAGCCGTGAGCTAGAGCCCGAGCAGCGCCAGCGTCGCCGGGTCCTCTATGCCGCCATAATATTTGGCGAGCGCCGCGCCGAACCCCGGCTCGCCGGGGTCGGCCCGCCCGAACAGCGTCATCGACGAGCGGAACTTGAGATCGTCGGGCGTGCCGAAGATCGCCTGCGCCGAGCGGCCCTCGATCGCGTTCACCAGCCGTGTGCACGCGACGAGCCGCTGCCCCAGCACCGGGTTCGCCAAGAACTCCCGGGCGGCCGCCAGATCTATGAGGCCATAGTACTTCGCCGTGGCGCTGCGCCCGAGCCCGGCCAACTGCGGGAAGATGAACCACATCCAGTGGCTGGTCTTCCGCCCGCGCCCGACCTCGTCGAGCACCGCGGCATAAACCGGCGCCTGCGCCAGGACGAAATGCTCGAGCTCGGCCATGCCGTTTCCCCCGCGTTGACCTGCCTCAAGACAAACCCGCGTGCCGCGTGCTCGGGTTGGACCACCCAGAGGAAACCACATCCCGTGACCACCGCCCAGATCCTCGCACTGATCCGCACCGTCCACACCGCCATCTACCTGGTGATGGTCGCGGCGATCGGCGTCCTGCTCTATGGTGGGCTGACCGGCCAATCGGGCCCCTGGCTCTGGGGCGCGCTCGGGCTGCTCGCTGTCGAATCGGCGGTGTTTGCCGGCTTTGGCTTCAAATGCCCGCTGACGGCGCTCGCGGTCCGCTACGGCGCCCGCACCGGGCATGTCTTCGATACGTTTCTGCCCGAACGGCCGACGCGCTACACCTTCCGGGTGTTCGGCTCGCTGATGGGGTTGGCGCTCGTGCTGCTGGCGCTCCGCTGGACGGGACTTCTCGGCTGAGCCGAACCTTCAGTGCAGGCGCCGCTCGGCGTCGCTCTCGTGCTCGATCGCCACGTCGCCATTGGCGTTGAGCCGCACCCCGTCGGGCCGCACCGAGGCGATGTGGATGCCGGTGACAAAATGGTGCTGCCCGGCGATCCGCCCGAGGCCGCTGTCGTCGCGGGTGAGGGCCACGCGTCCGAAGGCAACGCTGAGCACCGTGCCGAGGCGGACGCCATCGGCGCCGATGATCGGCATGTGCGCTTTGATGTCGGCGAGATCGCTCATGGGACAAATCCTTGTGTGAGGACCCAACCTGCAGCCGGCGCGAAGGATGCGTCATCCGGCGCTTTCGGCCGGCGCTGAAGCCGCAGCCGGCGGAAGGGAAGCCGAAACAACTGCGGCGGGCCCGGGCTTTCACCGGACCTGCCGCAGCGGCGACAGACGGCTTTGGCGCGCTCAGAAGCGCGCGGTGCCGTTCTCTTCGGTCTCGTGTTCGACGGCGACATCCGCATTGGCGCTCAGCCGCACCGCATTGCCTTCGATCTCGG
>JANXSI010000638.1 GCA_025352765.1 Devosia sp.
CTAGCCCCAGCGTTCAGAATACGCCGCGGGCGATTTGGTTGCACCCGTTCAGTCGGGCCCATCCACACCCGATCCGTTGCTAATCATTCGCAACTGCTCTATCTCTTGCGAATGATTTGCAATGGCAGATTTGTCGCGTTATGAAGGGCTGCGGTTTATGACGTCAGAGGCCATGGATACGGTTCCCCCAACACGGCGCGGCTGGCTGCGCGAGAGCACTTCTCCGCCGCTCGTCGAAGTCTTCCGGTCCATCCCGCTGCCGCAGAACGCGTCGGGCTGGCGGCGGTTCCTGACCTTTGTCGGACCGGGCTACTTGGTCGCCGTGGGCTATATGGATCCGGGCAACTGGGCGACCTCGCTCGCGGGCGGCAGCCAGTTCGGCTACACGCTGCTCAGCGTTGCGCTGCTCTCCAACATCATGGCGATCATCCTGCAGTCGCTGTGCGCACGTCTCGCCATCGCCACCGGCAAGGACCTGGCGCAGGCCTGCCGGGATGCCTTTCCGCACTGGATTGCCTGGCCGCTCTGGGTGCTGGCGGAAGTGGCGATCTGTGCCACCGACCTCGCCGAAGTGGTGGGGACGGCAATCGGGCTCAACCTGATCTTCGGCATTCCGCTCGAGATCGGCATTTTGATCACGACGCTCGACGTATTCCTGATTCTGTTCCTGCAATCGAAGGGCTTCCGCTGGATCGAGGCGTTCATCATCTCGATGCTGGGCGTCATCGCGATCTGCTTCCTCTTGCAGATCATCCTCGCCAACCCGGACTGGGGTGGGGTGCTGCGCGGCTTTGCGCCGACCACCGACCTCGTCACCAATTCCAACATGCTGTACTTGGCGCTCGGGATCATCGGCGCCACGGTGATGCCGCACAATCTCTACCTCCATTCGGGCATCGTGCAGACGCGTGCCTATGGCGGCAGCCCCAAGGAAAAGCGCGAGGCGCTGACCTTTGCCACCATCGACTCGACGCTGGCGCTGATGTTCGCGCTCACCATCAATGCCTCGCTGCTGGTGCTCGCGGCGGCGGTGTTCCACCCGCGCGGTGAGGTGGTGACCGATATCGGGCAGGCCTCGCACCTCCTGACGCCCATTCTGGGCTCGACGCTGGCGCCGATCCTGTTCGGCGTGGCGCTCATCTGCTGCGGCCTCAATTCCACCGTGACAGCGACGATGGCCGGGCAGATCGTGATGGAAGGCTTCATCCAGTTCCGCATGGCGGCCTGGGTCCGGCGGCTGATCACCCGCGGCATCGCGATCGTGCCGGCGCTGATCGTCATCTACTGGTTCGGCTCGGCACAGGCAGGCAAGCTGCTGGTCTTCAGCCAGGTGGTGCTGAGCTTCCAGCTCCCGTTCGCCGTGGTGCCGCTGGTGATCTTCACCGCCAGCAAGGCGAAACTGGGCGACCTGGTTGCGCCGCGCTGGCTGACGGTGGTCGCGTCGGTGGTGGCGGCGGTGATCATCGTGCTCAACATCAAGCTGATCTACGACTTTTCCACCGGATCACTCGGCTAGCCGCGACAGATAGCGGCTTTGCGGGGGGCAGGCGGCCCAGTATGGTGGGTCACCCTAGATCCATTCCAGACTGCGCATGATCCCTTACCAGATGCCTGCCGATCACCCGACGGTCAAACCCCAGAAGGTCGGGGTGATGCTACTCAATCTCGGCACCCCCGACTCACCCGACTACTGGCCGATGCGGCGGTATCTGGGCGAGTTCCTGAGCGACCGGCGGGTGATCGAGACCAACCCGCTGCTCTGGCAGGTGATCCTCCAGGGCATCATCCTCAATGTGCGGCCGCAAAAGAGCGGCGCCAACTACCGCCGCATCTGGGACAACGAAGCGGGCGACAGCCCGCTCAGGGTGATCACCCGGCGGCAGGCGGAAAAGCTGCAGGCGGCGTTCGGCGAGACGGTGATGGTCGACTTCGCCATGCGCTACGGCAATCCGTCGACGGCGTCCAAGATCGAAGCGATGATGGCGGCGGGCTGTACCAGAATCCTGTTCTGCCCGCTCTATCCGCAATATTCGGCCACCACCACGGCGACGGCCAACGACGCGGTCTTCGACGTGCTCAAGGGCATGCGCGTCCAGCCGGTGATCCGCACGCTTCCGGCCTATTTCGAGACGCCCGAATATATCGAGGCCTTGTCCGACAGCATCGCCGAGGGCGTCGCGGCGCTGCCGTTCAAGCCGGACGTGGTGCTCACCAGCTATCACGGCATGCCGATCGAATACCTGCTCAAGGGCGACATGTACCATTGCGAATGCCTCAAGACGACGCGGCTGGTGCGCGAGCGGCTCGGCTGGAGCAAGGACTTTCTCAAAGTGACGTTCCAGAGTCGCTTCGGCCCGGACGAGTGGCTGAAGCCGTATACCGACAAGACGCTCGAGGAGCTGGGGGCGGCCAAAAAGAAGGTCGCCGTCCTGGCCCCGGCGTTTTCGGTCGACTGCATCGAGACGCTCGAGGAAATCGCCATCACCGGCCACGAGCAGTTCATCGAGGCCGGCGGCGGTCACGACGACTACGCCTATATCCCGTGCCTCAACGATTCTCCGGCCGGCATGAAGATGCTCGAGGCCGTGGTGCGGCGGGAACTGATGGGCTGGATCTGATCGATCCGATGAACGAAATCTGACGGTGGGGCTCAGCCCCGGTAAAGCCGGCGCCTTCTAGAACAGGGCATCAACCCCGCACCGGGGACCCGTTCAGGAGACGACCATGCGCAACACCATTCTGACCACCGTCGGCGTCGTTCTTGCCGCGAGCTTCATCGCCACCGCTGCCCAGGCGGCGTCGCCGGCCTTCTGCACCTCCTACGCCACCAAGGCCCTGATCGCCGAGCAGGAAAACCTCGACGAAGGCTGCGGCTTCTCCGGCGTCCGCTGGAGCTTCGATTTTGCCGGTCACTACGGCTGGTGCCTGTCGGTGAGCAAGGCCGTGGCCAATGGCGAGAAGATGGCTCGCAAGTACAATTTGCTCGCCTGCGAAGGGTATTGAGCCGGAAGACACGTCGTCATCTCCCTCCTCGCAAGGAGGAGGGAGATGTGGCGCGGGGCCATCAGCTCGCAGCCACAGCCTTTAGCATCTTGGGCGTGATCGCCTGCTTCAACTTGAAATAGTCCGGCCAGGGGTCGGGGGCCTGCGCCCGCGCGGCGGCCTCGCCTATGGAAAAGCCGTTGGCGCGGTCGAGCGTGGCGATCTCGTCCCAGCCGACCGGCACGGCGCAGGGTGCGCCCTCGCGGGCCCTGGTCGAGAACGGGGCGATGGCGGTCGAGCCGCGTTCGTTGCGGAGGTAGTCGACGAACATCCGGCCCTTGCGGTTGACCTTACGGATGTGGGCCGTGAAGCGATCAGGCTCGTCGGCCGCGACCTGTTCGGCAAAGCCGCGGCAGAAGGCTTTTACCTCGGGCCATTCAAGCGTCGGCTTCAGCGGCGCGATGACGTGGATGCCCTTGCCGCCGGTGACCATGGCGTAGGTCTTGAGGCCGAGCGCTTCGAGCTTGTCGCGGAAATCGATGGCCGCTCGCCGGGTCGCGGCGAAGTCGAGGCCCTCGTCGGGATCGATGTCGAAGATGATGCGGTCGGGCCTTTCGAGATCGTCGTTGCGGCTGCCCCAGATGTGGAACTCGAGGGTGTTCATCTGGACGCCGGCGATGATGCCGTCGGGGCCGTCGACATACATGTAGTCTGCTGTGCCGCCGTCCTTTTCGGGAATTGGCACGCTACGGAGTTGCTCGGGAAAGCCGCCGGAGTCGTGCTTCTGGAAGAAGGTGTGGTCGATGCCGCCATGCGGGCTCCGCACCAGCGACAGCGGCCGGTTGACGATGTGCGGCAGCATGCGCTCGGCGACGCTGGCGTAATAGGCCACGAGCTGCGCCTTGGTCGGGCCGGTGGGATATTCGAGCCGTTCGGGGTGGGTGAGGGCGACGCCGACAGCTTTTGCCGCGGCGATCCCCATCGCGTCGGTCAGTTCGACGACCGCGAGCTTGCCTGCCTTGGCGGCAACGTTGTGTTTGGCTGTCGCCTTGACGGAAGGGGGCGTCGCCATGGGCTTCTCCAGTTTCACGTCCTTGCCTGTCTTATCCTCCCTGAGGCCCTGGAAGGAAGGGTGGCGCAGATGCCCGTCGACGGTCAGTTCGGTGAAGGCGATCTCGCCCACCAGTTCCGGCGCGATCCATCTGGCATGGCGCGAGATGTCGCGCGGCGCGTCGGCGAAGGGCGAGGTTTTTGCCGCGAGCTGGTCCAGCCTCGCCTGCAGCTTGCCGGCGCTTTCGACAGTGAACCCGGTACCGACCCGGCCGCGATAGACGAGCTTGCCGTTCTCCCATGTGCCCAGCAGCAGCGAGGCGAAGGTCGACTTCTTCTCCGACGGCCGCCAGCCGCCGATGACGAATTCCTGGCGCTGGATGCACTTGATCTTCAGCCAGTCGCGGGTGCGCTCGCCGCGATAGCTGCTGCTGCCGAGCTTGGCGACCATGCCTTCATAGCCGCCATCGCACATCGCCTTGAAGAACTTCTGGCCCTCGCCGACGATATGCTCGGAGTACTGGATAGGGTCGTTCGAGGTGGTCTTGCTGAGCAGTTTGCGCAGCCGTTGCTTGCGCTCGGTGAGCGGCAGCTTGCGCAGATCCTCGCCGTTCTGTTCGAGCAGATCGAAGGCAAAATAAGTGAGGTCGGCGCCGCTCGAGAGCGCGTCCTTGAGCGTCGAGAAATCGGTGCGGTTGTCCTTGAAGGCGACGATCTCGCCATCCAGCAGCGCCGAACCGCTGGTGAGTTTCGACAGCGGCGCCACCAGCGGGTGGAACTGCGTGGTCCAGTCATTGGCGTTGCGGGTGTAGATGCGGACCTGGTCGCCGGCGACCGCGGCGAGGGCGCGGTAGCCGTCGTATTTCATCTCGAACAGCCAGTCGCGGCCGGTGGGAATCTCGTCGACCAAAGTCGCCAGTTCGGGCGGCTGGAAGTCGGGCAGCGCCTGCGCGCCCTTTTGCGTCCACACATTGGTGCTCGGCACGGCGACGGCGGTGGCTGCCTTGCGGCGCGGCTTGTTGCCCCTGGCGATGCCGGCAAGGTCCCGCCCGGTTTCGACCGAGGTGGTGAATGTTTCGGTGAGGGCGTCCTCCTCGGTGGCGTACTCGTCGGCGTGCTTGATCAGCAGCCAGTTCTCGCGGAGGCCATTCCTGGTCTTCTGGTCGCGGCCCTTCATGTGGACCAGCACCCAGCTGCCCTTCACGCGCTTGCCGTGGAGGATGAATTTGAGGTCGCCCTTTTCGAGGCCCTCGTGCGGATCGCCGACGGGGTCCCAGGTTCCCTCGTCCCACAGCATCACGGTGCCACCGCCGTACTCGCCTTCCGGGATGGTGCCCTCGAAGGTTCCATAGTCGAGCGGGTGGTCCTCGACATGGACGGCGAGGCGTTTGTCGGCGGGGCTGGTCGAGGGCCCCTTGGTCACGGCCCAGCTCTTCAGCACGCCGTCGAGTTCGAGCCGGAAGTCATAGTGCAGCCGCGTCGCGTCGTGCTTCTGGACGACGAAGCTCAGCGCCTTTGGCCTGGCCTTCTTGACCTTGCCGGCGGGCTCGGCGGTTTTTGTGAAATCGCGTTTCGATTTGTAGCGGGTAAGGGGGTCGGGTTTGGTGGTCATTGCCTGACCCCCACCCCCGCCCCTCCCCTCAAGGGGGAGGGGAGCGAGACATCTGGGCTCGTTTCGATCGATGAACCGTCGGCTGGCGCCTCCCTGCCCCTTGAGGGGAGGGATTGAGGGTGGGGGTCGGGCCGTACCATTCAGCCCACCTTCTTGCGCGGCGCGGCCTTGGCGGCGGGCTTCTTGGCAGAGGCCTTGGCCGGTGCCTTCTTGGCAGCCGACTTTGCCGGAGGCTTTGTGGTCGTCCCCGAACCGCCCTCGAGGCTTTTCTTTAGCGCCGCCATCAGGTCGATGACGTTGCCGGTTTCGCCACGCTTGCGCTCGGGTTCGTCCACGGCGACCTTCTTGCCCTTGGATTTCAGCTTCTGCGCGATCAGCTCACGCAGCGCCGCCTGGTAGTGGTCCTTGAACAGCTTTGGGTCGAACTTCACCGTCTTCTTGTCGATCAGCGCCGTTGCCACCTCGAGCAAATCGGGGTCGGCCGCGGTCGCGGGGATTTCCGCAAAGAAGCTGTCCGATTTCTTGATCTCGTCCTCGTAGTGCAGCGTTTCGAGCAGCATGCCCTTGCCGCAGGGGCGGATCGAGACGAGGTATTCCTTGCCGCGCAGCGCCAGCTGGCCGAGCCCGACCTTCCTCGACTTGCGCAGCGCATCGCGGACGACGCGGAAAGCGTCTTCGGCGAGTTCATCGGCGGGCGAGAGGAAATACGGCGCGTCGTAATAGAGCGCAGGGATGTCGTCCTCGTCGACGAACTGGATCAGATCGAGGGTCTTCCGCGTCTCGAGCTTGACCGCGTCGATCTCCTCGTCGGTCAAAAGCACGTAGTCGCCTTTTTCGTACTCAAACCCCTTGCGGATATCGTCGGTATCGATCGGGCCGATGCCGTCGACCACCTTTTCGTAGTGGATCGGCTTGCCGGAGGGTTGGTGAATCTGCCGAAAGCTCGGCTTGGCGCTGGGCTTGGTGGCCGGAAACATCTCGACATTGATCGACACGAGGCTCAGCCGGAGCTGGCCTTTCCACACCGGACGCGGCGCTGCCATGGTTCGGATCCCTCGATGACCACAATATGAAGATTCAACGGAACTCTTCGTCCATTCGTTCCCGGTCCATTGCGTACCGGGCATCGGGTCCCTAAGTCTTTGAGGACAATGGCGCCGCCTCGTCTCCACTTCCGGTGCCACGAGGGAGCTTTCGATGGATTTCGCGCTCGACGGGCTGAGTATCACGCTGATTGTGCTGGGTATTTTCGGCGTGCTGGTGCTGCTGGCGGCCGTCAAGACGGTGCCGCAGGGCTATAATTTCACCGTCGAGCGGTTCGGCCGCTATGTGCGCACGCTGAAGCCGGGCCTGGCGCTGATCGTGCCCTTCGTCGACGGCATAGGGCGCAAGATCAACGTCATGGAGCAGGTGCTCGAGGTCCCTCAGCAGGAGGTGATCACCAAGGACAACGCCTCGGTGACGGCCAATGCGGTGACCTTTTACCAGATCCTCGACGCCGCCGCGGCGGCCTACGAGATCACCAATCTCGAAAACGCCGTGCTCAATCTCACCATGACCAACATCCGCACCGTGATGGGTGCGATGGATCTCGATGAACTCCTCAGCCATCGCGACGAGATTAACTCGCGGCTCTTGCGGGTCGTCGACGCGGCGGTGGCGCCGTGGGGCATCAAGATCACCCGCATCGAGATCAAGGATATCGATCCGCCGCGCGACCTGGTCGAATCGATGGGCCGCCAGATGAAGGCGGAGCGCGAAAAGCGCGCCACCGTGCTCGAGGCCGAAGGCAAGCGGCAGTCGGCGATCCTGCAGGCCGAGGGCCAGAAGCAGGCGCAGGTGCTCGAAGCCGAGGGTCGCCGCGAAGCGGCCTTCCGCGATGCCGAGGCGCGCGAGCGGTCGGCCGAGGCCGAAGCCCGGGCGACCGAGATGGTGAGCGCGGCCATCGCCAAGGGCGACGTGCAGGCGATCAACTATTTCGTTGCCAACAACTACATCAAGGCGCTCGAATCGATCGCCAAATCGCCCAACCAGAAGATCTTGATGCTGCCCATTGAAGCGGCCAATGTCATCGGGGCGCTGGGCGGCATCGCCGAGATCGCCAAGGAAACCTTCGGCGGCGATCGTCCGGCGCGGCAGCCCGGCTCGGGCAGCCGTCCGCCGTCGACCGGCGCCTGATCCCGGATAACTAGAGGAGCATTCCAATGGTTCTGCTCGATCTCTTCGTCACCTACGGCGCCTGGGCCTGGCTGATCCTCGGTATCGCGCTGCTGGCGCTCGAGCTGGTGGTACCGGGCGGCTATTTCCTGTGGCTGGGTTGTGCCGGCATCGTGACGGGCCTCGTGGCGTTCGTCCTGCCCATTGGCTGGCCCTGGCAGGTCACGATCTTCGGGGCGCTGGCGCTGATCATCGTCATCGGCTGGACGGCGATTTCGCGCCGTCGCAGGCCGCATACCGACCAGCCCTTCCTCAACCGCCGTGCCGACCGCTATCTCGGCCATGAGGGGATCATCGACGAGCCGATCCAGGACGGCGCCGGCCGGCTGGTGCTCGATGACACGATCTGGCGCATCACCGGCCCGGACCTGGCGCGCGGGGCGCGGGTCAGGGTCGTCGGCAGCGACGGCCCGGTGCTGCGGGTCGAGGCAGCCTAGGGCTTGAGGCCCACCGGCACCGGCGGCGGTTCGTTGACCAGCAGAATCGAGACGCGCTGGTTGGCACTGAGGTAGGGATCGTTCGGAAAGAACGGGTCGGCTGTGCCGCGGCCGACGACGCTCTGGATGCGGTCGTCGGCGACGCCGTACTCCTCGAGCAGTTGGCGCACCACGTTGGCGCGGTCAAAGCTCAATTCCCACGGCCCGTATTGCGGGTCGTCATAGGTGCCACCGGCCGACGTGTGTCCCGAGATCTGGATCTGGTTGGGCAGCTTTTGCAGCGATGGCGCCATCGCGGCGATCGCCCGTCGGGTCGACTCGTAGGGATATTTGCTGCCGTCGGGGAACATCGCCCGGCCGGCCTGATCGGCGAGCACGATGTTCAGCCCCCGCGGGGTGTCCTCGAGGATGACGTGATCGGACACGGCGGTGATGTCGGGTTGGTCCTGCCAGGCCTGCCGCAGGCTGGCGGCCGCGAGGGCGTAGTCCTGTTCCCGTTCGGCGTCGGTCTTTTCCTTGCTGTAGGTGTTGGCCTCCTGGCCAAGGTTGGGGTCCTGCGCATGGTCCTTGGCGGCGCGGTCGATCGCGGCCTGCAGCTCGGCCGGGGTCAAGGGCTTCAGATAGTCTCGATTGGCGGTGCCGGTGCGCTGGAGGATGCCCGCAAGGTTGGCGCCGGGCAGAATGTTGAAGGCGTTCTGGACTGAACTCGCGGCCTGGTTGAGCTTTTCCTGGTCCTGGATCGAAAAGCTGAGCAGCATGACGAAGAACGCCATCAGCAGCGACATCAGATCGGCGAAGGACACCACCCACGGGCTGCCGTGACCGCCGCCCCCACCACCGTGGCCGCGGCTGCCGCCGAATCTCATCTTTGCGGGCATCAGGCGGCCTCGTGCAGGAATTCTCGCCTCGTGTGCAATGGCAGGTAGCTCGCCAGTTCGTCGCGGATGGTTGCGGGATTGCGG
>JANXSI010000656.1 GCA_025352765.1 Devosia sp.
GAGGCATTGCCGGCGGTGACCGTGCCGCCGGCGCGGAACGGCGTCGGCAGGCGGGCGAGCGTCTCAAGGCTGCTGTCGGCGCGCGGATGCTCGTCGGTGTCGATGACGATGGGATCCTTCTTACGCTGAGGGATGGTAACGGGGACGATCTCCCGGGCGAGGCGGCCGCTCTGCTGCGCGGCGATGGCCCGCTGCTGGCTGCGCAGCGCGAAGGCGTCCTGGTCGGTCCGCGAGATGCCGAAATCCTCGGCGACGTTCTCTCCGGTCTCGGGCATCGAGTCGACGCCGTATTGCTGCTGCATCAGCGGATTGACGAAGCGCCACCCTATGGTGGTGTCGAAGATCTCGGCATTGCGTGAGAATGCCGTTTCAGCCTTGGGCAGGACGAACGGAGCGCGGCTCATGCTCTCGACGCCGCCAGCGATATAGAGGTCGCCCTCGCCCGCCTTGATGGCGCGGGCAGCGGTGATGAGCGCATCCATGCCCGAGCCGCAGAGGCGGTTGATGGTGGTGCCCGACACCCCGACCGGCAAGCCGGCCAGCAGCAGGCTCATGCGCGCCACGTCGCGGTTGTCCTCGCCTGCCTGGTTGGCGCAACCGAGGATAACGTCGTCGACGGCTTCCCAATCAACGCCGGTGTTTTCCGCGAGCAGCGCGCGGAGCGGCACAGCCGCGAGGTCATCGGGCCGAACCGACGACAGCACGCCGCCGAAGCGGCCGATCGCGGTGCGCCGGTAGGCGCAGATGAAGGCTTCGCTCATGACGACTTTCCCTGGTGCGCTGCCGTCGTTCGCGCCTGCAGGTCGCGCAGCGTGCCGAGCTCGAGTTCAGTGGGCTCGGGCGTCTCGTCGAGGGTTTCGGCGAATGTCACGGCCCAGCCGCAGGTCTCCTGCACCATCGCGCGGGTTACCCCGCGGTGCAGCGAGCGGACGGTGAATTCCTTGCTCTCGGCATCGGGCCGCCAGATGGCAAGATCGGTGATCAGCAGTGTCGGCCCTTTGGTGGTGATGCCGAGCCGCTGCCGGTGGTCGCCACCGTCGCCGTGGCCGAACGAGGTGAAGAAGTCGATCTTTTCGACCATGGCGCGCGTCGCCTGCTTGAGCGTGATGAAGATCTCGCCGCAGGAGGTGGCGATCTCGGGAGCGCCGCCACCACCGGGAAGTCGCACCTTGGGGTGGGCGTAGTCGCCGATCACCGTGGTGTTGATATTGCCGAAGCGATCGAGTTGCGCGGCGCCGAGAAAGCCGATGTCGATCCGTCCGCCCATGAGCCAGTAGCGGAACATCTCCGGGACGCTGACGGTGGTCAGTGCTGTCTCGCACAGTTCGCCGTCGCCGATCGAGAGCGGCAGCACGTCGGGGGCGGTGCCGATGGTGCCGCTCTCGTAGATCAGCGTTATATCGGGTGCATGGGTCAGTCGCGCGACGTTGCAGGCGGCAGATGGGGCGCCGATGCCGACGAAGCAGACGTCGTCGTTGGACAGCGCCCGCGCCGCCGCGATGGTCATCATTTCGGTGGGCGTGAAGTCGGTCATGGCCGTAGTCCTTCTACCCGCGCCTCGAACGCGTGAGGGCCTGCATCCAGCACGTTCGTCCGCATCCATGCGGTGAACAGGTCGCGGTCGGTCGAGATCTTGTCCCACTCGAGGTAGGCGGCGTTGTCGCGCGCGTAATAGCCGTGCGTGTAGGAGGGATGCGCGCCTCCCGGCACCACCGCGATCGCGTCGATCGTCCAGTGTGGCAGCACACAAAGATTGGGGTGAAGGTCCTTGAAATCGGGCACCACCTCTTCGACGGTGACCACGACGCGCCTGGCGGCGAGCGCCGCCTCCTTCTGGACTCCGATGATCCCCTCGATCAAGACGTCACCCTTGGCGCTGGCCTTCTGGGCATGGATGAAGGTGACGTCCGGCCGATGCGAGGGAACGGCCGCGAGCACCTCGCCGGTGAACGGACAGGTGACCGTCTTGATGAACGGATTGACCTTGGGCAGGTCAGCGCCCTTATAGCCGCGAAACACCGCCAGCGGCAGGCCGGCGGCACCGGCCTCATAGGCCTGCGCCATGGCCGAGTGCGAGTGCTCGACGGTCTCGATGCCGCGCGGAAAGCCATGCTCGATTGCATCGCGCATCCGCC
>JANXSI010000662.1 GCA_025352765.1 Devosia sp.
GCTTACGTTCGTCCGAGCACAGTACATCGACCGAGCCATTGTAGGTGGTGGGCCAGTAGTGGAGGTAAGCGACATGAAGGAGGACTTGCGCCAGGCGCGAAAACCCTTTCGGCTTGCCGGGCCTGCGGGCCAAATCAACAAGCCGATCCCACAGCAGGAAAACCCGGACTTGCAGCTTTCGCAGTCGTTCGTCGGTGAAGTCGCGTTCTTCAAACCCTGTGAAGGTGCGGCCTATCGTGAGCAGTGAGATCACCGCCCAGCCAAATCGGTAGAGCAGGCGTCGCCGCCTCGGTTTCCAGCCAGGGTTGATCCCCGCCGCTATCATTTCGCGACGATGGCGATCGCTGAGTACTCCGACTTCACCCGGGTCCATCAAGATCATGTGGGTGACGGGCCGTCCGGCCCTTTCGAGCTGAGAAGCCATTTCCAGCGAGATCAGTGCGCCCGCACAGAAAGCGCCCAGCACGATGGGGCCCGCCGCGTATGACGCCAGTATCCGGCCGACATACGCCGCCGCGATTTGCTCGATGCTGACGCATGGTTCTCGGTCGCCCCGAAGTCCCGGCAGTTCGAAGATTTCGAGCTTTTGGTCGCGACCCAACGCGTCGCGAAATGCCGTTTTGGGCGAGGAGTAGCCGCTCCTGCCATGCACCATGAAGAGTGGCGGCCGAACTGCATCGGCGCTGCTCGTGGCCCGCAGGCGACGAGCGACTTTCGCTGGAGAACCGTCTTCATAGAACCAGGAAACTTGAAAAGTCCTGCCGGTGCGGTTGAGGATTTCCATGCTGAGCGTCTCGCCCAGAAGCGAGTCACCGCCCAGATCGTAGAAGTCGTCGTCGGCACCCACGCCATCGACGTTGAAAGCGCTCTCGAAGGCACCGGCGACGATTGCCTCAAGGCCCTGCTGTGGTTCGCGATAGGGCACCGGCGGCGTGAGGGCTGCGCGCCCGATCCGTGATGGCGAGGTGTCAATCATGGTCGCAATCCCCCGATTGCATCAGTTCAGTAACATTCAGTCCCGGACGCTCAACCGGCCACGGCCAGCTGGCGTCCACGCAGCACCCTTATCCCCGTCCAGCCCATGCCCAGCAGGGCAATGACCAACCGCCAATTCGGCGGAAACACCGGCAACAGCAGGCAGACGCCCAGAGCGAAAGCGATCCAAACCCAGAGCGAACGGCTGCGCCAACCCGTGGTCGCCGCCGGCGTCATCAGCAAGAGGCCGGAGCCGGCGCTGACCATCGCCGATGCGATTGTCCATGGATCGCCAACGAGAACGAGGGCGGGTGAGTAGACTATGAGGAACGGAATGGCGAACAGGGCCCAGCCAAAGCGCATCGCTTCATTGGAGGTTTCGTAGAAACCCGCCCCGGCAAGGCCGGCCGCCGTCAGGGAAGCAAACGCCACTGGCGGCGTGATCATCGACAGCATGGCGCTATAGAGGACGAACAGATGTGCTGCGATCAGCGGCACGCCGAGTTGCACGAGGCCCGGCGCGAGCAGGGTTCCTGTCACGATGTAGACGCCGGAGGTGCCGACACCGAGGCCGAGGACGAACGCGGTCAGCGAAGCGAGGATCAACGAAAGCAGCAGGTTGTGCGCACCGAAAGTACTGATCAGGATGGTCAGCTGCACGTCAAGGCCGGTCGAAGAGATAACCGCAAGGATGAGACCGACGGTCGACGCGGTGATGACGAGACCGGTGACACTCTTGCTGGTCTTGGAGACCAGTGCGTGCAGCTCCCTCCATGTGACGCGCCAGCCCTTGCGCAAGACGGCAACGAGCACGGCCAGTGTCGTCGCAACGACGCCCGAAAACTCCGGTGCGGTTGGGGCCCACAGGAGAGAGAGGACCAATCCAGCGACCGGGACCAAATGCAGAAGATCGTTCCAACCGAGCGACAAATGCTCGACGGCGATCTTTGCCGGGCCGTGGTCGCGCTCGAGCCGGCGGCCGAGGGCTTCGCCCTGCAAGAACAGAGCAGCGTAGCAGAGCACAGCCGGGGCGAGCGAAGCCATCGCCACCTGCGCATATGGAATGCCCGTATTGCTCGCCATCAGGAAGGCCGCGGCCCCCATCACTGGCGGCATGACCTGACCGATGGTCGATGCGGCTGCCTCGATGCCGCCGGCAGTGGCTGGCGCCACGCCCATACGTTTCATCCCGGGGATCGAAAAGCTGCCGGCGGCGAGGACGTTGGACGTGGCGCTGCCACTGATCATGCCGAACAGGCCCGAGGCGACGATACAGACCGAGATCGCTGCGCCGCGGCCGAGCCGGGCTACAAGCAGTGCGATGGCGCCAATCGCTCGCGTGCCGCCCGATAGTTCGAAGGCGGCACCGAACAGAAGAAAAACGACCACCGAGGTTGAAATTATCTGCAACGCCTGACCCAAGAGGCCATTGCTGCCGAAGACCATGTAGGACACATAGCTGGTGATGCGGATGGGCGGCGAGCCCATCCAACTGGGCAGAAATTGCGCGATATAGCCGAAGATCAGGAACGCCCCGATCATCAGCACCGTCTCGATGCCTGACGTGCGCCAGCATGCATAGAGGCAAAGCGCCATGGCCAGCAGACAGGCCGCCGTCAGGCCAAGGCTGGCGCTATAGGTCGCCGTTCCATCGCCAGCAAACACCCCGAACAGCCAGATCGAAATCGCCGCTGACGCCGCCGCGAGCCCGCTGGCGAGAACGGTGGGGATGCGGCCATCGGGTCGAGCGTTCGACAGGAAAACGAAGCACAGGGACAGGCCCAGTTCGAGCGATGTGAACTGATCGATGACGACCTTTTGATGGACTAGACCGCCTGGATTGACGACCCAGAGCACGGGCAATAGACACGCAGCGAGACCGGCCAAGCTGCGGACCGCTCTAAGGCTGGTCTGCCAGCTTCGCCTCGGCGGCGGACTGGCGGTCACGGGACCTGCCACAGCCCGAGTTCTTTCAGGTGGGCCTCTGCCGCCGGATGGTAAGGCACGCCGATCTGCGCACCGATCTTGGCCGGGTCGAACCATGTGAAGCCGGACGACATTTCGGTCAGCTCCTTTTGACCCTTGAGGAGCGAGTCGATCACGCCCACGACCACGGCGTCGGGTGTGTCGACACTGGCGTAGACAAAATAGTCGTATTCGAGCATCGGCGTTGGAGCCTGCAGGCCGACAATGCCTGGGCCCGGATCGATCGTTACGACCCGTCCATTGGGGATGATCGCCTGGACGGCGGCCTGGTCGCTGCCGACGGCAAGAAACCGGAGCTTGCCAACCGCGGTTTCCATCTGCGCGACGTTGGCCGAGTTGGTGCTCCCGAGCACGGCGTCGCTTGCTCCGGCAAGGAAACCGTCCTGGGCATCGGTCAGGATGGACACATCGGTGGTGACCATGTCGCTGTAAGAGAGGCCGGCAGAGGCAAGAATCGCCCGCTGGAGCGCATCGATACTGGGCGCGCTGCGAAAACCGCTCGCAATGCGCTTGCCCTTGATGTCGGCGACCGTCCGGGCCGGGTCGGTGTCACGAACGGCAATTCCCGCGCGAAATGGATAGATGGTCGCCACCAGTCGAAGATGCGGCAGTGCTTTGCCCTCGAAGATACCCTTGCCAAAGTAAGCCTGACTGAGGCCAAGCGCGCTTTCGAGACCTAGGGAAACCTCACCGCTGTCGACAAAACCGAGGCCCTGGGTCGTCGACTTGAACGAGCGGGGGCGTAGGTCGAGACCAGCGTGGACGCTCGCAGCCTTGGCAATGGCGAGGACGGTATTGTAGGTTGAACTGCCCGCGGCCGTGGCAGCGAAGCTCGCGGGCTCGGCTGACGATACGGCTGGAGCAAAAGCCAGCGCCGCGAAAAGGCCAACTATCGCGCCAATCTTCATCGATGTATTTCCCCAAATACTCAGCAAGGTGCCATGCACTCGATCAACCTCGCCGACATTTTCGTATCACTGGGTCATCGGCATCACAATAGAACCGCCCTGATGAGCGGTCGGCGGCAACTGACCTTCGGCAACCTTGCCGCGAGCGCATCGCAGGTTGCCCATCGCCTCGCGCTCGAGGGATTGGCACCGGGCCAGAATGTCGGGATCGCCCTCCGCGATGGAATGGATGTCGTCGTCTATCTTGTTGCCCTGTGGATGATCGACGCCGTTGGCGTCGTCCTGGACTTTCGCAGCCCGGCGCTGGAGCGCGCGGCGCTAGCGGAGGAATTCGACCTGGTTATGATCGTGACCGACAATGCACCACCGGGGACTCCCTATCCGGTGATCTCGATCGGCGGACAGTGGCACGAAGAGGTGGCGCGGCAATCGATGAGCCCGCCGGTTTCCGCCGGCAAGAACAGCGGACTGGCGCTGATTTCACTGACCTCGGGCACGACAGGCAGGCCGCTTGGTCTGCTGGTCCGGCACGAGGACACGCTGATGCGCATCGCCCAGAGCGCGTTTCGCAACATTGCCACCCAGGCGACCCACTTGGTGGCCCAGCCGCTGCACTTCAGCGCAGCGAGAAACAACACGATCCAGCGCCTGGTGCAGGGTTGGACGGTGGTAATTCATCCGCCGCTCTACTCGGCCGAGGAGCTCGCCCAAGAGATCATCCGCATCGCCCCCGATACGACGTTGCTGGTGCCATCGGTGATCGCTGGACTTCTCGACTACGCCCGCGAACGCCAGACGCCGCTTTTTCCGAGCCTTAAATTGCTCACGGCAGGGGGCGCAGCCTCATTGCCGCAACAAAAGCTCGACGCATTGAAGCTACTGTCTCCGAACTATCTCGAAGCCTACGCGTCGAGCCTGTGCAGCAACATCAGCGTGCTGATGGGGCCCGATATCCTGGCCCGCCCGGAAACGGTGGGGCGGGTGGCCGAGATGGTCCGGCTCGAGATCGTCGATGAGGCCGACCGGTCGCTACCCGTCGGTACGCCTGGAATGATCCGGGTTCGCACGCCATCCATGGTTTCGGGCACCTACAAGAGCCGGACGCGTCCGCATGGCGATCGGCTCAAGGACGGCTGGGTCTACCCGGGCGATCTTGGTTCGCTCGACGAGGAGGGTTTTCTAACCTTGGTCGGCCGCGCCTCTGATGTCATTATTCGCGGTGGTGCAAACGTGCATCCTTCAGAAATCGAAAGAGTGATCGCTGCCTCTCCGGGAGTGAGGAACGTCGCAGTGGTCGCCTACCAGACGGCTCGCGAGAGTGAGGAAATTGCTGCTTTCGTGGTCGCGGATCCGACGGTGACAGACGAGGACCTGATGATTACGGCCCGCACCCGACTCTCACCAGACAAGCGCCCACGCCGCTTCGTCTTCGTCGACGAACTGCCGGTTACCGCGGTCGGCAAACTCGACCGCAACGCCCTGAAGGCCAAGCTGCTCGAGTAGCCGGTCGTCCGCTAAAAGCCGTCGACGGGATCGGACGAGGGTGGCCCCGGCGGAGGCACATACCGCCGGTATACCCTGCGCTCCGCCTTGTTGTTTTACCGGCGAAGTCTTCCCGCAGCGATCGACGGAGTAAAAGGGTTTGGCCGCCATGCGTCGCCTGCCTTGTGAAGGAAGGCGTTGCGCTGCTGGTCCCATGCGGCGGCAGCCGCCTGCCGAGGGGCGCCTCCCGAATGGGTAATCACGGGCATGCTTCTGCTGGGACGTCGATAGGTTATTAAATTCCTTTTCAGAAGTTTAATAACGGCGGGCGCTGGCCCACCAACGTGTGAGGCGAACGGCCAAATTGATTAAATTCGCGATCTTAACTTGTGCAATGGAATTAATGTGCGTCCGGCAGGTTGGCTCATCGACCCAAGGACACGCGTAGCCACGCGGCGGCCTGGGCGCCCATTTTTTTCGGTGTGCTTCCAATGAAACTGACCAAGTTTTCAATCGTCACCGGCAGCATTGTTGGAATCGTCGCCGGAGTGATGGCCATCTACATCCACTTGGCCAACGAGGCTTCCAACACGGCCGAGGCGCTGGTCTACCAGCAGACGACTTCGCAATTGGCCCAGAGCCGCGACCTGACGGCCGATGTGCTGGCCGTAAAGTTCGATGTCGTGCAGGTCCAGCAGTTCCTTACCGACGTTTCGGCGACGCGCGGCCTCAATGGCCTCGACGACGGTTACGCCAATGCCGAGGGCTTCGCGCAAACCTTCGAAAAGGACATAGCGGCTGCGAAGTCGCTGGCCGGAGAGATGGGAGAGACCTCGCTCGCGGCCATCCTCGACAATGTCGCGACGAGGTTCGCTCCCTACTACGAGACCGGCAAGAAGATGGCAGACACCTACGTGGCGAGTGGCCCGGAAGGTGGAAATGCGTTCATGCCGCAGTTCGATGCTGCTGCCCAGAAGATCAGCGAGAGCGTTGATGCCATGGTAGCAGAGGCGGACCACAACGACGCCGCCCTTCGTTCGCTCTCAGACGCGCGCCTTGTAGAAATCCAGAGCGGCCAACGCACCGCGTCGATGGTCCAGTTCATCATCTACGGGACGCTCGTCGTCTTCATCGGAGCGATGACCGGGTTCTTTGCTGGCTACGCCCTGCGTCGCATCCGTGCGATGTCGAAGACCATGGCAGCGATCGCGGGTGGCGACTTCACCAAGGCGGTCTACGGCTCACGGCTCTGGGAAGAACTCAAGGATATCGCCACCTCTGCCGATACGTTCCGCCAGAACGGGATGAAGCTCGTTCAGATGCATGCCGAGGACGAGGTGAAGGTCGAAGCAGCCAAGCAGGAGCGTCGTGCGATGATGAAGTCGCTGCGGAGTGCCTTCGGTTCAGTGGTCGACGCCTCTGTGAAAGGTGAGTTCTCATCTCGCGTTCCGACGGACTTCGATGATGATGAACTCAATGCGCTCGCGGGGAGCGTCAACACGCTAGTGGCCACCATCGAAGGCCGCCTCACCGAGACCGAGGAAGTCCTCTCGGCGATCGCGCGCACCGACCTCACTCGCCGGATGACGGGCAACTACGAAGGCGCCTTCGCTCGTCTCAGGGACGATGTGAACGCTGTGGCCGACAACCTGACGCAGATCGTGGGAGAGCTTCAGACAGCCTCCAGTGGCGTGAAGACCGCGACGAGCGAGATCCTCGAGGGTGCCAACGACCTCTCAGACCGCACAACGAAGCAGGCCGCCACCATCGAGGAGACATCGGCAGCAATGGAGCAACTGTCGACGACAGTGGAGGCCAACGCCAAGAACGCCGAGGATGCCAGCGAAAAGGCCATGGCAGCCTCGCGGGCAGCCGAGGAGAGCGGGACGGTGATGCGTAACGCCACGGAAGCGATGGCCCGGATCGCCAACTCGTCGGTCAAGATCGCGAACATCATCGGACTGATCGATAACGTCGCGTTCCAGACGAATCTCCTCGCTCTCAACGCCTCAGTTGAGGCAGCGCGGGCCGGTGAAGCTGGCAAGGGCTTCGCTGTCGTGGCGGTTGAGGTCCGACGCCTGGCACAGTCAGCGGCCGAAGCATCAAGCGAAATCAAGACGCTGATCAGCGAGAGCGGCGATGAGGTGAAGAAGGGATCAGCGCTGGTTGACAGCGCCGCCTTGAAGCTCAACGCGATGCTTGCTCTTGTTCGAGACAGCGCTGCGTCGATGCAGGGCATCGCTCTCGCCAGTGGCGGTCAGGCATCGGCAATCGCGGAGGTAACGGTCGCGGTCCGTCAAATGGATGAGATGACGCAGCACAATGCGGCGCTGGTCGAGGAGACGAATGCCGCTATTGAGCAGACCGAGGCGCAGGCGGTGGAACTGGACCGAATTGTCGCCGGTTTCGTGCTAAAGGGTATTCGTCACGACACTCGGGCAAAGCGCTGGGCAGCATAGGGCGGCTGGCGACATCGACCCAGCACCGCTCGGGCCCTTCCACACCGGTTCTTTTCCGAACCAGGATAGCCGGCGAAACTCCTTGCGATCCTCGCCGCCGATACCAGTCCGGCGCTTCAGCAGCCGCGAGGGCAGAAAGAAAGAACGACGGACCCGGGGCCGCACCAACTCGGCGATCGGGCACAGGAAGCCGGCCAACTGTCACTGGATGGCGAGTTCCGGCAAGACCTTGCCTGGGGTTGGAACTGCCGATCCGAACTCTCGACGCTTGGCGACCGAACTGCCCCCGGGGCATCCGCAGCGCGCTCATTCGACCGAGTTCTCGTCCATGCCGCCCAAGAAGGGTGCTGGCGGGGGATAAACCGGCATATCGGGCGTGATGAGCTGTATGGATGCGGTGGTCTTGGCAACCGCTTCTACCACGGGCCTGAAGCCATTCCGGATAAAGAACAGGAACTGCCTGCGAGGGGTCTGCCCACCGAGGACCGTGACTTTTCAGCTCTTGGTTTGAGCAACTGGACGGCTCCCATGTCGAGGCGGGTGATCTCGCTGCGCCGCGGAGCCGGACAAGGCCCTCGGTCTGAGGACAGGGGACCCGCCGGGGGAGGAAGATCGTCGTGTCCATGAGCTCGTCGTGTCCATGGGCTCGTCGTGTCCATGGGCTGGTCGTGTCCATGGGCTGGTCCATGGGCTGGCAAGATTGACACGTGCAGCAGCGCTCCGGCTCGCATTCGAGACGCCATCATCGCGGCGAGGCACTTGGCTGAAACGACGCTTTAGAAAACCGGTGTGCTGGTCGGCCGCTGCCGTCCTGGGTCACCTCCTGGCCGCCTCGCGCCGAGCCAGCCATTGTTTCTCGATGGAGCGCCGAGGGCATTGACTGTCGGGGTGGGCCAGTTCCGAGGTGACCCGGCCGCACCTTGGGGCTGGTGGTCGGGGGGCCGCGCCGCGGGACCGCGCCGCATCGGCGCGCCGGCTCGAGCGATGGAGGTGAGGACCCGGCCGGGCAAGACCGAGGGCAGGGCGGCAAATCAGGGGAGCCGATACTACGCATTATCGTGCATTCGCCACCAAACCTGCGCGATCGTGCTCGCTTCCCGACTTTCGGCATGCTGCCCGCCTCAGGTGACCGGGCCCCGCTCTGGGCCAATGCACGAGAACGGCTCCGACCGATCGGGCGAAAGTGCGCGGGACGCCAGATTGCCCAGCGCATGCCAAGCCAACGCTTCGAGGCTGCTCCGGCGGGCAGGTCGTTGATCAGCCAGGTCGATGCTTTGGGCGACCATGGGCCATGAGCTGCGCCGCGTCAGGCGCGAAGTTGGTTTTGCGCGCCGGCCTTCCAGGACGCAAGGATGGGAGCAATCCGCCGGACGGCGTCGCCGGGCGAGGACGCGTCAAGCAGCACCAGATCGGCGGCACAGCCGATCGCGACACCATGACGGCGACCAAGGAGCGCCGCCGGATTGCGCCCGATCAACCAGAAGGCACGCTCGAGGTCCAGGTTCCGCCCCAGCTGCGCGACATTGGCAAAGAGGTTGGCCATCCGCAGCAGGCTGGCATCACCATAGGGCGTGAACGGGTTGAGGACATTATTGGTGGCGACGGCCGTTCGGACGCCAAGTCGGCCGAGCTGCATCAGTGGCGCCAGTCCTCGCGGAGCCATCGACCCGCCATCCCGGCCGAGCAGGAACAGGTCGGTTGCCGGCAAGGTCACGACGCCGATACCGGCGGCGGCCAGCCGGCACGCCATATCATCAAGAGCCGGCGCAGTAAACGCTGCCAGTTTGGTCGCGTGCCCGCATATTACCTTACCCCCGAAACCGAGGCGCTCTGTCTCGGCGATGATCGCGGGCAGGTCCGAGCCCTCGGGATCGAGATCGAAGTCGACGTGGAAATCGACCGAAGTGCCGAACCGCTCCGCTAACGCGAAGATACGGCGAATGTGCTCGGCCGGGGATGGGTCGGTATAGGGACAGCCCCCGACAAGGTCGGCACCATTCTGGAGCGCTGTGACCAGCAGCGATTCGGTCTCGGGCTCGTTGGTCAGGCCCTCTTGGGCAAAGGCACAGATCTCGATGTCGATGGCGTGGGCAAAGTGAGCCTTGATTTCCTTGATGGCTTCGAACGAACGCAATCCGACGCGCGGATCCACTTCGACGAAACTGCGCAGCGCCGTCGTGCCATGCCCGATGGCGAGCCGCACGACACCGGCGGCGCGACGATAGACGTCCTCGACAGTGAATGCCGCCTTGGCGAGCGCCGTCTCGCGCACCGCTTCGGCCAGCGTTCCTTCGATGAGGGTCGTACGCTCCAGGATGTCCGCCTTGTCGAGATGGATGTGGCAGTCGACAAAGCCGCCTTCCAGCAGTGCGCCGCGTGCATCGTAGCGTGGTGCCTCGGCAACGATCGAAGGCTCGATCCCCACCACTTTGCCGCCCGCAACGGCAACGTCGCAAGGTTCAGCGTGCCCATTGAGGCGCGCATTGGCAATGACCAACTCGGGCGTCATGCGGGACGGGCCGGGAGGCGCCCGTTTTCAGCCACCAGCCGGCCGCCCTTGTAGACCGACCGGTTCCCAGGCACGCCGGCCACGGCTTCCGGGACATGGGCCGCATCGAGGATGACAAAATCCGCCTTGCATCCCTCGGCGAGCCCGTAGTCGGCGAGCCCGAGCGCCGTCGCGCCACCCGTGGTGACGAGGTCGAACGCCATTACAAGCTCGTGGTCCTCGAAGAAGCCGGAACGGTAGCCGATCATATTGGCGCGTCTAATCATGTCGCCATCGCCGTACGGCCACCAGCTGTCCCGGATGTTGTCGGATCCGCTGAACACGGTGACCCCGGCTTTGCGTAGCAGGGCAACGGGCGGAAACGCGTGGTTGCCTGGCGCGTTGGTCATGATCGCGACCCCCGCAAGTGCGAGGGTGTCGCCGAGTTTTTGCTGCTGCGGGGCCGTCATGTCACCCAGCGCATAGGCATGGCTGATCGCAACGCGGCCCTGTAGCCCGGAGGCGCTTGTACGCGCTGCGATCTGCTCGATCTCGTAGGCACCGAGCGTGCCGTGGTCGTGGAGGTGAATATCGATGGGCACGCCGCGCCGCTCGGCGATGCCGAACACCACGTCGAGGTGTCCATCGAGATCGTTGTCGAACGTCGCCGGATCGAGGCCACCCACGACATCGCAACCGAGGCAAACCGCCTCGTCGAGCAGTTTCGCTGCGCCGGGATTTGAGATGATGCCGCTTTGCGGAAATGCGACGAGCTGTAGATCAATGATCTCGCGGAAGGCCTCTCTTACAGCAAGGATGACCTCGAGATGGCGCAGTCCCACCTCGGCACTGATCATCACGTGGCTGCGCATCGCGGTGGTGCCGTGCCCGATGCACAGCTCCAGCTGGTGGCAAGCGCGTTCCTCCATCGGCGCCGCTCGTGCCAGATTTTCCATCTGGATCGCGACACGTTCGCGTACATCAAAGCCGTCCCTGCAGGGACGGTAAGGCTGCCAGCTATCGCCATAAAAGCTGGTGTCGAGATGAATGTGGCCCTCTACAAGGCCGGGCAGCAGCAGTCTACCACCGACTTCAACCACGCCAGCGGCGACGGGTGCCGTCGCTTCGGCGGAGGCGATACCGGTGATGCGGCCCCCTCTGACGCCGATGTGCACCAGCGTCCCATCGGTCAGCCGTGCATTGCGGAACACAGTCTCGAGAGCAGCCATCATCTTGCTTCCCATCCAATAACAGCCCAGAGCGTTTCCTTATCTCAGGTCGGTGTCGAGACACCATAGACCGGATCCCGTGGTGGCTAGCCGGTCCCGCGGATTGCGAGAGATTTCCTCGGCCGCTGTTGCTTCCAGCAGGTGAGCCAGGTGGTCGCGGCGAGCGTTGGTCTGGATCCGACTAGCTCCTTATCCTGAAAGTCAGCCGACGCCACAGGCGCCCGAGGCGAGAGGAACGGATGAGCACGGCCTTGGCTTTGAAGCTGGCATTGCCGACGGCGCGAAAAGTCGCGCTGGTGGCAGCGCCGGGAGTAGGGCCGCCAGCCTGTCGGATGTTACCATCGGCCGCGTCGGCGGTTTCGGGCCGGCCTCCCCAGGCGAGTGCACGCGTCACGTGCGACGCTCGAAAGCCTAGCCCAGAATATTGACGGCTCGTGCGGCAACCAAGGCGAGCGTCAGAAACGATACGACCGCTTCTGCCATCATCAGCAACTTGGCTCGGGGGGAGAGGGGCAGGGTATCGGTCGGGGAGAACGCTGTCGCGTTGGTGAACGACAAGAACAGGTAGTCGGCAAAACCCGGCGACCAGGCTTCGAAGCGAGGGTCACTCATCGTCATGTGCGGGAACAGGAAGTCTGGGCGGGTGTTTGCGCTGGGGTCGCGTCCAGCCGGTCCGCCGCGATCAATACTCCAGTACCAGAGCGAAAACGCAATGACGTTGGTGCTCCAGATATTCACGGCATCGACAAGCAGTGAACGGGCGTCCCCGGCATGGCCGCCCAACAGTGCCCGCAACAGCAAGAAGAGGGCGATGAAGTTGATGGTTGTGATCAAGGCAGTCAGCGAGAGGGCAGATTTGCGAATCCAGCGGCGTGTCTGGCCGGCGAAATACTGATGTTGCTCGCTAGTCGCCTTCTTGACCTGAACGTGCACCCAGGCGGTTGCAACCGAGAGCGGCAGGAGCAGCAGCAGTTCGATGCTGGGGGCAGCCCAGCGTGCACCGATCGAGAAGTCGTTCACCAAGAGGAGTTGGAGGCCCGCGACCGCGGCGATGGCGGCCCTCGCGAACCAGAAGTCCAGCGCATGCGTAACAACGCTTTGGTGAGGGCTGCGGTGAGGTGCGTTCATCTGCGCCAAACCGCACTTTCGCAACGCTCCGCCTCGACCGTGCGACCAGAGATTTTAGGCCGCTGTGCTTCGCAGGTCTCACGCAGGATCCGAACTGAGCGATCCGTCAACGCCTCGGCGCTCCCCAGACTGCGCCGGTCTTGCCAGACAAGCTGCCCGGCTGGCTGTTGGCGTTCCGCTTCATGAGGCGGATCGCGCAGGCTCCGGCCTGCACCGAGCGCTGTGACCGGCGTTGCTTGGCTCGACACGTAAATGCTCGCCGGTTCACCTTGGGCGCCGCAAACCCGAGCGTCCTAGGGAACGCCCAGGGTGGCCCGGCGGCGAGGTCCGCCATCTATCCGCCTTCGCGAATGCCGCACGCTACGTTCGGCGCTGAACCTGAATCCACTGTGTTGCAGACCTTACTTCTGCGTAAGGCCACCATCGCCTGAGCCACGTAGCGGCTCCTCTATGAGGCGTGGCTATTCGCGCCGCACCGAAGGCGGTCGAGGCGATCTTTGCACGCCTAAAGTGCCGCTCGAAGTCGGTCGTTGGGCTACGCCGCAGGACTGCAGCTCACCACGTTCTTCGCCTTGATCGCATTAGTGACGACCACGGACTTGCCGGGTGCGAGGTCGTGCTTGAGCGTGATGGTCTCATCGGTCTTCTTGGTCGGTCCAATGATCGTGAAAGCGAAGGTCACGCCTGCAGCGACTGGCGCCGTTCCCTTGTTAAACGCCGCAATGTGCACGACGTCGCCATTCGTCACGACCTGGCAAACGATACCCGGCGCAACCGTCGACGGAGGCGCGGCGGCAACGTCGAGTGTACCGACACTTACCAACGTGCATGAGGCCAAGAGCAAAGCTCCGGCCGATCGGAGGGTCACTTTCATTTTTTCACCTCAGGTTGCCAGACCATCGTCTGGGCGGCGCGAACTCCGCCGACACATCTAGAACCGGTCCTTTAGATTTTTCGATTTACATCGGCGTAAGGTGCGCTCCCGTTCGAGCGTGCTTTCAGCCCTCGCCAGCCCCCGCCGGTCCCCCTGGCTGCAAATGCTTACACCGATGTAAGGTCCGCTAAGGCTCCGAAAGCGCTACGATGAGACTGGCCGACACGCGGCAATGCGACGGAGAACTCCTATGCGCAATTTGGTCTTGGCTCTTCTTGCATCGGCGGTCTCGCTGGCCCCGTCCGTTGGACTTGCTGCTGAAACCACTGGCGTGATCAGCCGGCTTAACGCGGCTGCCTGCAAGGTCACGTTGAAACATGTCTTCGTTTTCAGCAGCGCCAAATGCGACTTCTCAAAGTTGAAGGTCGGCGACAGGGTTACGATCACCTTTGACCGCGCTGGAAACAACTTGGCTGCTTCAGAAATTGTTCTCGCGAAATAGGCCGGCTGCCGATGTGTAGGCTACTAGTGCAACACTGCTTAGGTGACCTTGGCACTTGCGTGCATATCGAACTCTGTGGAGTAAGGAAATGAAGCGTCGTGAGTTCGTATCAGGCTCCGCAGCCCTGCTTGGACTGGCTGCCATCGCCTCAGATGCTAAAGCGAATGTTCCGACAGCCTACGACTGGACGTCGATGCCACCACTGGCTGATCGCCAGGCATTTATCGACTGGATGGTCAAGTCGCGCGGCGAAGACCCGCTCTATCTCGGGTTGCGCTACGATCGGTTCCTCGTGATGGTCAAGAACGGCGATCTACGAGACGATCGGAACAAGCGTGCGTTCCTGATGACGCCGCGTGAGGCGTTCGTTCTGGCCCCGAACTTGCCGCGGGCCTATGACAGCGCGTTTCTCGACATCAACTACGGGGTGACCATATCGGGGCCGCATCTGGTGGGACGTATGACAACATCGCTCGACGTGCAAAAGGGCGACAAGGTGCTCGAGGTGGGGACTGGTTCCGGCTACCAGTCGGCATACCTTTCGCACCTTACCGATAAGGTGTGGACGATCGAGATCATCAAGCCGCTCGCGGCAAGAACCCGCGCGACTTACGACAGTCTGATTGCCAACGGGTACACCGAGTTCTCAGCGATAACGACCGAGAATGCAGACGGCTACTATGGTTGGGCTGACGCAGGACCGTTCGACAAGATAATCGTCACCTGTGGCATCGATCACATTCCGCCCTCGTTGCTGCAGCAACTGCAGCCTAACGGTGTGATGGTCATCCCGGTCGGTCCGCCCGGCGCACAGCACGTGCTCAAGGTACTCAAAACGCAGTTGCCCGACGGCACCTTCAAGATCGATCGCAGCGATATTTACAACGGCAAAATCGTGCCTTTCGTGCCGTTCACGAAGCTCGAGAATGATGTCATCGTGGGTACGCACAACGGGTAAGCAACTCCCGCCAGTGGCCGGGGCTAGGTAATGACGATAGCATCTGCGGCGATTGCCGCGCCGGACGTCCCCCGCGCCGGGCCGCGATTGTATCTTTCGGTAGGTCTCCTCGCTGGTGCGGTGATAGCGCTGCAGATCGCTGTCATGCGCGTCTTCTCGGTCGGCAGTTGGACGCATTTCGGGTCGCTCGTGGTCAGCCTCGCGCTGCTGGGGTTCGGCCTCTCCAGTGTCGCAATCTTTGTCGGCAAGGCCTGGTTCGAGCGGCATTGGCGAGCAAGTGCCGGTGTTGCGCTATGGCTCTTCGGGCCGCTGGCCGTCGCTAGCAATCTTGTTGCCCAGACCGAGCCGTTCAATGCCATCTTCCTCACGTCGGACGCGAGCCAGATCTGGCGCTTGCTTGCCAATTTCCTGCTCTATCTCCTTCCGTTCCTGTGCGGGGCGATGTTTCTGGGTATTGTCTTCCTAAAGAGCCGCACGGGATTTGGCCGCGTCTACTTCGCTGACTTGACGGGCTCCGGCCTTGCGGGCTTGCTGGTACTTGCCGCGATGTATGTGCTTCCGCCCGAAAAGCTCATCGCTGTGCCGCTGGCGCTATGGGCGCTCTCGGGTCTTATATGGATCGGACCTGCGCGCTCCCTTGGACTTAGGGCCTTCGCGCTGATCTTTGCAGCGCTCACGATTTTCGCCTATGTCCTGCTGCCCGGACTACTTGGCATCCCGGATATTGCAGTGTCGCAGTACAAGGGAGTGGCCTATGCGCGCAACTTCCCCGACGCTACCCGCATCTACCGGTCGATCTCGCCGTTCGGCGACCTTCAGGTCTACTCAAGCTCGTATATGCACTTCTCGCCCGGACTCTCTGACAATGCGGCCTTCAACCTGCCAGAACTGCCGGGCAAATCCTTTGTCGGACTTTACATCGATGGCGAGGGCCCCGAGGGGATCATGCGTGATCCGCCGGCCGCTGCGGCTGACTATTTTCACTATCTGCCAATGTACTTTCCGTACGTCCTCAGGGCCAATCCCGATACCTTCGTCGTGCAATTCGGAGGTGGGATCTCGACCGCGGCGGCTCTGCATTCCGGCTCAAAAAGCGTGACCGTCGCCGAGAGCAACCCCGCAGTGCTGAAGGCCTTCAGCGACCCGGGCATTGCTGCGGCCAGCAGTGACATACTCGCCGACCCACGAGTTCGTATCGTCGACTACGATGGTCGACTGTTCCTCAAGCACACAGCGAACCGCTACGACGTGATCGACCTGAGCCTTGCGGATTCGGTGGGGCTCTCCAACCCGGGTGGTTTCGCCATCACGGAGAAATACGCCTACACGACTGAGGCCATGCTCGACTACATGCGAGCGCTAAGCGATGACGGTGTTCTTTCAATCACGGTCTGGAACAAGGAGGAGCCCCCGAAGTCTCTGCTGAAACTATACTCGACCGTCGCCAGCGCGGCTCGTCGGATCGATCCGGCCGGCGCAGCTAACTCGATATTTGTTTCCTCGAGCTACCTGTCGACGGCCACCGTGATCTATCGCAGGGGCGGGTTCACAGCGGACGAACTGACCAAGCTGAGGGCGCATACCTCAGCCATGTCCTGGGATGAAATCTACTCGCCTGGTCTTGCGGTTGATGCAACACAAGGTCCGCCGATCTTTGCACAGTACAAGGCTTCTATCTTCGGTGATGGCGGCGCATCGCCTGCGGCCGACCCGACGACGTCTGGCGATACGAGCGACCCAAGCGATGCTCCAACGCCGGTGCCCGCGACAACTCTCACTCGCCTCTACTGGCAGGCGCTGATGACGGGCGATAGTGCGCTGCAGAACCAGTACGTGTTCGATACCGAGCCGCTGACCAACAGCCGGCCATACTTCGCCGCCTACGAGAAGCTTGGAGACCTGCCTCACACGCTCGATCGCCTGGACCTGTTCCAGGACGACTGGGGTTATCTGCTGCTTTGGGCCACACTGGGAGTTGCAGCCATATGTGCAACGCTGCTCATACTATTGCCTGTCGGCCTCGGTTGGCGCGACACGTTTTCGAGGGCCCCGGGCAAGCTGGGAACGATCGGCTTCTTTGCGGCCCTTGGGCTCGGATACATCACCGTCGAAGTCGGGCTGATCAGCCGATTTACCCTGGCACTCAGCAACCCGACGATTTCCGCTTCGGTGCTGATTTCCTCGATGCTGGTGTTTTCCGGAATGGGCAGCCTGCTGTCGGAGCGCCTCTTCGAGAGGGCAAAGTGGACGCTGCCGGCCATTCTACTCGTCATCGCCGCGATGCTCGTTGGCTACAGCCTCTTGCTCGATCCTGTCCTCGACTGGATTGGCGCCTTTCCATTCGCCCTACGGCTGCTGTTCTGCTTCTTGCTTGTTGCCCCGCCAGCGTTCCTGATGGGCTTTCCCATGTCGACCGCCATGACCTCGTTGACACGCCTCGGCAAGGACCACCTGTTCGTGTGGGCATGGGGAATCAACGGCTGCTTTTCGGTGATCGGCGCTGCAGCCGTTCCCATCATCGAGACGACTCTTGGGTTGCCCGCTGTGCTCGAGGTGAGTGCCCTCGCTTACCTTGTCGCCATCCCAACTTTCTTCGCGGTGTTGCGACCACGCCTGAGTTCGAGATGACCAGTTCCGGGGGCTGTCCGTCGCGTCGTCGGTTTCTGCATCTGGCCGCTGCGGCTGGCGTGGGCGTGTCGACTGGCTTGGTGAGCGAAGCCCGTGCCAGCACTGCTCAGCCGCGCAAGGTCGCGATCGTGCCCTTCGCAAGTGCCCCGTTCCCCTTCCGGGGTAGGGATCCCGACACCAACAATGACTTTCTGGATGTCGTGGCCAACGGCCGGCGAGGTCACACGTCCAGCCGAGCTGGCGTCTATTGGGAGGATACGACCTTCAGTGACAATCGCGTGCTGATAGGCCTGCCGCGTGGCTTCAATGTCCGGCGCCGTGCAGCGATCGTCGTTTTCTTTCATGGCAACGGCGCCCAACTGGAACGGGACGTGCTCTATCGTCAAGCAGTTCTGGATCAGTTGGAGGACTCGGGATTCAATGGGGCACTTGTTGCTCCACAGTTCGCGCTCGACGCGCTTGACTCGAGTGCTGGCAAGTTCTGGCTGCCAGGTGGGTTTTCTGCGTTCATGGGTGAAGCCGCGAGTGACCTTGGGAAATTGCACGGTACGAAAAGTGCAGAGAAAGCATTCAATGCCGCGCCGATCATCATCGTCGCTTACAGTGGGGGATATAACCCCGCTGGACACGTTCTCGCCAACGGTGACGAGCACCGCCGAATCCGTGGGGTCATTCTGCTCGATGCTGTCTTCGGGAATGAAAGGGCGTTTGCTCAGTGGATCACCCGAGAGCACCGTTCAGCGTTTTTCTTTAGCGCCTATGGCGCTACCTCCGAGGCAGGAAACCTCGCTCTAGAACGACTAGTCAAAATGACACCAATCCATGTCACTGACGGTCTCCCTCGAACACTGGGGCCTGACGTCGTTGGATTTCTCCGAACACCAAACGAGGTCGATCACAACGATTTCGTCACCAACGCTTGGGAGAGGTGGCCCGTGAAAGCGTTACTCGAGCGCACCACGATTTGACCTCAGCACAAGTCGCGCATCATGAGTTGCTGCCGGCTTGATGGACAGCAGTTAGGCTAACTGGACTGCCCCTAGCCCGGTAGACAGGCCCCGCCTATCCTTGGACTGCCACCGATATGGCAGAGATTTTCCCAGCCTCATGCCGCGGCCGTTTCGAACGCCTCGGGTGTGGATTGGCCCCGAACGCTGACTTTCGGAGGCGACGGTTACTTTATGAGCTTGCTGGCAAGCTTATCGCACTGGTAGGGGCTTCATCGGGGGCCATCATGACCTCGTCAAATGACCGTTTGCGCCAGTAGATCAATGTTGTGATATTTCGGCGCCTAGAGTGTTTATTGGATGTTACTGAGCCAAGCGGGTATTGGCACGCTCGTTCCGACTAAATCACTACACCGCACAGGTGTGCCCTATCTAGTGGACGTTCTCGAGCTGCTAGCGGTAGACCGGAGCCGTTGAGCAGTGCAATCCTCAGGCACCAGATAAGGGGTGGCCAGTGATACCCGAAGCGGAGGGGGTGACACCCATTGGCATCTTCCTCCTTGCCGATGACTTCCTGAATGCCGCGCGCGCCGCATCCACGGGGTATATGCTCACCGAGTGAATGACGCGGCTGCTGAGTTACCACACCCAGCGAATTATACTTGAAGGCCTTCCTCAGGGAATGCGGAGAAGGCGTAGACACCCTTCGGAAGTATGGCCAGGACCTCGAAGCCATGCTGACGAGTGCCTCCCAGCCGGGTCTCCGTCCAACTTCCAAGACGGTCAAAAGGATCGCCGAGGTGACTGAGACCAACGACTACGTGAAGGCGCTGGCGGTGCCGCTCGGGGTGACGTCGGCAAGTAGAGAGCGGCCACCCCTGTTGACTATGACCGTTGGATCGTAAGCCGGGCGGGCCGAAGAGTTCGCGGAATGCGTCGCCTTGGCCAACCTTCACGACACCGATCGCGGCCGGCACCCTGTAGCTAGCCTGCCGGTATCCGCCGACGCCGATCCACCGGCCCCACGCCTTCGGCTGTCTATTGTTCCATTGTTCCCGCGAGCAGGTACCTTTCATTGAGCGCGGTCTCGAGCTGCGCGCGGACATCGACGATCGGCTCGTCCGGCCGGCGGTCGAGACCCCCGCACATTCCCCGGCGTCAAACTCGGCGAGCACGTCGGTGACTGCGACGGCGGCCTCGGTGCAAGGAGCCGATCGAGCGCATCTTCCGCTGCAGCTCACTGCTGACCGCAGCGTCGCGCACATCGCGCAAACACGCTTTCCGGTCATCATTTGTCGTCCGATCACTTTGAGTTCCAGGGAGGTCGCCGGGGAGTTCCCAGCAACTCTCACTGTAAGAAACGTAGAACGCCCGTGCTGCCGAATGGCTGTTTCCGGAATTATCGCGCTGTCGAAAGGCGCATGAACCGTCGCCGCGCAATTTTGATCCATCAAGCTGTCAGACATCTACGAGGAACGGTGGCTGGGGGGCGCCCGATGAGCGCCGTCTTCGCTGTCACCGGCCGCGAACTGCGCCTACACCCTCGCATGCGGCGCAGCCGTATGCCGTTTGAAACTTTCATCATCGCGCCGTAACGTCGACGCGTATGAGTGAAACGCCGCAACGCTTCAGCCGGCCCGGGAAGCCGACTGACAATGCACACATCGAAGCCTTCAACGGTCGTCTTCGGAACGAGTGCCTGAAGGCCCGCTCGTTCCTGACACTTGCAGATGCGGCGGAAAACTTGACCGCTTGGCGCAAATACTACGACGAGGAATGATCGCACGGGCCAATCGGCCATAAGGTCGCGATCTCGCTGATCAATCCCGCTGGCGCAAGCAGCCCGCCATCGTGAAAAGGCCGGACAGCTCTACCTTCCGGCGGTTCAACGTTTGGTCTCAGAGCACTGAAACATCGGACTTTCCCCAAATCGGAGGTAACTTGGGGCTCAGGAAAGGGTGTCTGGTAGAAATTGCTCTCATGGGTGACCGTGGCGAGCGAGACACTAAGCTTGGGGATTAGCCCGAGCGTGGGCATAGTTCCCAACGTTTGTTTCGAGAAAACGCTGAATTGCGGAGCATGGCAACCTGCTTCACGCATCAGGCGGCTTGGCGACTCTCGCCTGCACTTGCCTCGTCCGCGTCGTCAGCAGTTTCGCCTTCAGGAATGGAGCGGAGGCGCAACTTGTTTGCAAAGAGGGCTGCGCGGCCGAGCACTGTGCGGGCGCCAACGAGGCTATCGAGCGTGACTGTTGTGCTCGCGAAGCGGAACTTGAAGCGCTCACCGCCGCAGAGGAAGTCCACTATACGAAGGCCCTGAGCGAAGGACCACTGGATGTAGTCCACGATGAGCAGATTGCCCGGCGAGGCTCTGTCGTAAGCGGGATCAAATGTGGTAAGAAATGCCATCATGACGCCGCGTTGCTCGAAATTGATCGACAAGGCAACGATCTCTCCGCTTCGTTCAAGCACGAAGATGCGAAGTATTCCAAGGGATCTAAGCACCTCGACGAGCGCCTGAATGACTCCGGCGTCTGCTTCGAGGAGTTCGGACTGCCGCCCGGTGTCGTCGAGCCATTTTCGCTTCAGTAGATAGAACTGATCCACGATCGGCGCGATGGGTTCGGCGGATGTATCGACCAACCGGAACTGCACTTCGGCGCCTTCCGCAAGCACCTTGTAGCCGCGGCGATGGTTTTGGCGGGCTTTCTTGGATTGTTGTGCGAGCCAGCCGCCCTCGCCGGCGTAGTCCCCCGCTACGCGGCAACTGACCTCCGTGCGATGACCAGGCCGTAACCTTAGTTTTCCGGTCGGCACGACATCCCGCATCAGAGCATCCGGCAGCAGGCGATAGAGCTGCGCCAAATCAAAGCCGCCGGCCTCGACGATTGCCAGCCAGAGTAACCGCAGTTGTTCCAGGGGGCAGTCGGCGACCGCAAGGATGTCAGGATAGTCGGTGCAGGAGATTGCGGCCCACTCAAGAATACGCAGGCCTTTGCGACGAGTTATCATTAGCGGCAGAGCGGCCTTGAGGGTGTCGCCATGCCATATGAGGCCGATGCGCAGAGCATGCTTGTGGTTGACCGGAAGCGTGTTCCACCAAGCGACAACCCAGTCGGGACTTTGAAAAACTAAGCCGTCAGTTTCTCTCCACAGGCGCGACCATGCAGATGCGACCGCGGCGAGGTCGTCGCCAGTGCTGACGATTTGCAGGCGATGAGACCCACTTGCTTCAATCGGCGCATTGATACTCATGGCCCTGGTTCTTCTTGAGCCTGTGGAGGGTGCCCTGTGCGACTGAACAACTTGCCGATCTGTTTGCCCATGCGCTGGAGCGGCATGATCCACAGTCCGCGGAGCGACTGATAGGAGCGTACGTCGCGATCCATCAGACCGAAGGTAAAGTCCTCGTCGGGATCAGGCACGAACTGGGTGCCAAAGATACGATCCCAGAACGAGAACAGTAACCCTAGGTTCTTGTCGTAATGCCTCGGATCCACGCTGTGATGCAGCTGATGCCAGTGGGGACTTAGGATGATGTGATTCAGCGGACCGAAAGAGATCTTATAGTGAGTGTGGCGTACAAAATCCATCATCAGAATGTTACGCATGACATAGACATTGATACCGAATATCGCAACTTCGGCGGGGTTCAGTACGATGACGCTCCAGATGCCGAAGCAGATGCCGGGAATGATACCGTCCCATGCGCGGTTCATGAGATCATCGAGCGGGTGGACGCGGTCCTTGGTGATGCCGACCATCACTTCTGCTGAGTGGTGCACTTTGTGCAGCTCCCAGAGGACAGGAATCTTATGCTGGGCAAGGTGGTAGAGATAGTAGGAGAGGTCGTAGGCGAGCAACATCGTGATCGTGAACAGCAAGATTACGGCTGGACCGGCCGGTCCGTCGATCAGCGGGCCTTGAAGGTGGAACGCCGATCTAATAAGCGTGTTCGTGCCATAGGCAACTGCGGCAACGAACGTCACGCCGGCAGGGATTAACAGGAGCGGCATAATTAGGCGCTTGGTCACCCAGAATAGGGCGTCGGCGCGCGCGGAGGGATGGAGAATCACCTCTTTGGGTAGAGCGAACTCAAAGAAGTCCAGCAGGGACTTTCTCTCCGTAGTCTTCCAGTAGGCGACGAGGGCACTGACGAGAGCCGTGAGCAGCAGTAGTCCCGGCACGACGTAGTCGATCTCCGACAAGCGGTGGATGATTGCGATTGTGACGTCATTGGGCATAAGGCGCTGGTCCGAAGGTTGCACCGTGAAACCGATCTATCGCAGATCAGCGGGCTTCAGACGCCTCAAAATTCCGAATGTAATTAACGACGGCGCTTCTTCGGTGTGGACAAGAAAAAGCTGTACGCGCAAGCAGTCCGGAACATTGGTCCCAGGGACGCAGACAAAATAACTTTCAAAGGTCGTGTCCCCGGACGTGGTGTAGCTGAGGAGCGCGGTGGTCATCGGCGCTTTCCGATAGGGTCTGGTTGCTTACACCAACCCCGAACGGAAGGACGACCGATGACCGACGATATGATGAACCTACGGGCGCTCGTGGAGAAGACCCCCGACGCCGATATTCTGCGCGAGATGATCAGCTTC